>NZ_JANZKV010000355.1 GCF_025060895.1 Stieleria sedimenti
GCCAGGGATCCGTGGGTTCGCGCTGCCATCGGTGGGCCGATGTGTTCCCAGGGCGGAGCCCTTCATTGGCACTAAAGGTGTTAGCGGAACGGCGCGAGCCGTCCGGTTGCGCTTCAAAAACACCGTGAAAGACCGGAGGGCTCGCGCCCTACCGCTAACAAAAACACCCCGCTTGGCGTCAAAGTAGATGGCATTGGGCTCACGCCACGTGCTGGGATGAACCCTCCATCCGACAGCCTTGCCCTCCGCTTCACCAAGGCATTCGATAGAATGAAACCTTCGCGTCGCAAAAACCTGATTCGATGAGTCATACCGAATGAGCGTCCCCGAGTCTTTTCACTACATCCATCTGCCGTGTGGCGAGTACACAGAGATCAGTGGCGCCGAGTTTGAATCGGTCGCCAATCCGCTGTCGGGAATCCAGACCACACTCTGCGCCCACTGCGGAGAACAAGACGACGTGGCAGAATTCTGTTGGGAAGGTTGGGAGGAAACGATTGCCGACTACTACGCCCGACTGTTGGCGCAAGTCCCAGAGCGGGAACGCGAGCGTGCCGGACGTCCGGGGATGCTTCAGTACCTGATCATGGGCGGCGTCGGCGGGTTCGCCGCCGGCGTCTTCGTCGGGTTGATCTTGGGCCGACTAGGGCCGATCGCGGCGATCGTCGGCGGGTTGATCGCCGTATTGCTATTGACCTCGATCGGGGTGCTGATGGGGTTTCTGCACTTCGAAAAGAACGTCGTGGCGCCGGTCGTTAAAAAGTACTGGAACGTCGACGACGTCCGGTTGCTCGTCGAATCATGACAGCCGGTTCCTGAAGACGAGGCATTTGCATCACTTCCGTCGCGAGTCTATTGTGAGAGTCGTCCTTCGATACTTTTCCGAAGCGATTCTTCAATCGATCTATTCACTGATGTCTAGCGAGACGTGATGTCCAGCGAGCCGCGAGCGAGTCGAATCGGCGAACCCACCTGGGAGATCGCCAAGCTTTATCCGCGTCAAGGCGCGTGGTCGGAGTCGGACTACTTGGGATTGGACGCGGGGCGACTGGTTGAATTCGAAAACGGGGTGTTGGAGATCCTACGTATGCCGACGGAATTGCATCAGGCGATCTCGCTCTTTCTGTGGCTTCAGATTCGAAACTTCATCGATACCCACAGCCATGCGAAAGGCGTTTGCCTGGTCGCTCCACTGCCGGTTCGTTTATGGGATGGAAAGTTTCGTGAGCCGGATGTGTTGTACATGTCGGCTGAAAACCGTACACAACGGACCCCCAAGTTCTGGAAGGGCGCCGATTTGGTGATGGAAATTGTCAGCGAGAGCGATCCAGATCGCGATTGGATCGAAAAGCGGTACGATTATGCAAAAGCCGGCATCACGGAATATTGGATTGTCGATCCGCGTGACCGCAGCATCACCGTCCTCGGGCTCGCGGAATCCGAATCCAGCTATCATGAGTTGAGCCGAAACTTCGACGGCCAAACCGCATCGTCGCGACAGCTGGACGGATTTGCCGTCGGTGTTTCAACTGTGTTTGACCGTCCCGAGGTGATCCAGTAGCGGTGTCCCGCATGCCCCAACCCGACCCAACACTTCGCGACCGCCACTGGGGTCAGGGGTTCTGGTGGGCGGCGCTGGCGTTGCTCGTGATCGGTCTGCCACAAAGCAGTCCGCTGGTCGACAAAGCGATGACTTTGATTCCGCTGAGCAACCGCCCGAACAATGGGATCGCGATCAGCTTTGCGATCCATGGCGTTTCGACGGCGGTTGCGTTCGCATCCGGCCTGGTGATCCTGGCCGCCATCTTGCTCCGTGCCGGAAGTGGTTGGAAGCGTTTGTTGTTGGCGGCAGGGTACGTGGCCATACACTGCCTGGTGACAGGGCTTGTGTTGGCCGTCACGCAAACCCGCTGGATGCAACACGCAATGCAGGAAGAATCGGCATACCTACACATGATCGCAGAGCTGTTTCTGTCTCCGGCGATGTCCTTTGCGTCGGTGTTTCCGGCCGCGGTCATGCAATTGTTCCGCGGATGGACAATCACACGCGGTTGGCCGGAATCAAAGCTTCAACGCGTCAACGTGCTCGCGCTGATGGAATGGGTGCTGGTGAGCGCGTTGATTTTCACGTTCGTGCGACTGTCGTTTGTCGCCAATGACCAGTCCAACGTCGATGTGTTCTTTTATGAAGCCTTGATGGTGATGTTGCCGGCGATCGGGCTGGGGATCGTGACCATGCTACTGTTTCGCTGGATCCTGTGCGTTGATGCGTCGCGGCGCCGTTTCCTCATCCTGCTGATCATTGCGTTGATTCATGTTTCCGTCTTCGCCGCCTGCTTTATCGCTCTACAAGCCGAGGACGACGCGATCGGGCCGAATCTGAACTTGCAGTACAGCATCGCCCCGTTGTCGACGTGCGCGACCGGAACACTGATCGCGGCCGCCGCCGTCGGGTGCCTGCGGAAGCTCGGGTATCGATTGCACACCAGCGGGACGCGCTAGCGAGCGGCGCGCGGTGAAACCACAGCCATCACGCGCCACTGGCTGACGCCCGATGCCACCTACTTTGACGCCAAGCGGGGTGTTTTTGGTAGCGGTAGGCAATACCGCTAAGTTAAGC
>NZ_JANZKV010000356.1 GCF_025060895.1 Stieleria sedimenti
TCGCGCCAGCGCGAGCGGCGTGCACCAATGTCGATTGAGCGGTATTGGGCTCGCACCGTTCCGCTACCTCGTTCAGACCTTGCACAAGTTTGTATCGGCCGCTGTATAGCGAGTAGACTGAGGGTCTTGCTGACCGCCCCGATCGAATACCCCGCGAATCTTCTGGTGAATTCTTCCGCTTTCTCATTTCGAATGCAGTGGTTCGTCCTACTGCTCGCCGTCGTGCCCTTGGGGGCGATCGCGGCGGCCGAGCGGCCATTGTCTTTCAATCGTGACGTGCGGCCGATCTTGTCGGACAAATGCTTCTTTTGTCATGGCCCGGAGGACAAGCATCGTGCGGCCGATCTGCGGCTCGACCGGTCCGACGCGGCTTACGGCGTGGCGATCGAGCCGGGCAGCGCCGACGAGAGTGAATTGATCGCGCGGATCTTGGATCCCGATCCCGAGGTTCAGATGCCGCCGCCGGAGACCGGCAAACGTGTGACGGAAGCGGAGTTAAGTGTCTTGCGGCGTTGGATCGACGAAGGCGCCGAGTACGAAGCCTATTGGGCCTATGTCAAACCCGGGCCCGTGTCGGTACCGCCGTCTGAGGAGCCGGATACCGGCAGCCGATCGGAAGGCGTCGAGCCGGATGCCGGCATCATCGATCGACTGGTGCGGGCGGAATTGTCGCGTGGTCCGCTGCAACCCGCACCGCGCGCGACGCGTCGCGATCAGCTTCGTCGGCTGCACCTGGACCTGACCGGACTGCCGCCCAGCTACGACCAGATCGCGGCCTTCGCCGCCGATGAGTGTCCGGATGCGTATGAACGACGCGTCGACGCGTTGCTCGCGTCGCCGGCGTTCGGAGAACGGTTTGCCGAGTACTGGTTGGATCTGGTTCGTTTTGCCGACACGGTCGGCTACCACGGCGATCAAGTCCACAACATCGCGCCCTACCGTGACTACGTGATCGATTCGATCAATGACAACCTGCCGCTGGATCGTTTCAGCCGTGAACAACTGGCCGGCGACTTATTGGAAAACCCGACGATCGAGCAACAGATCGCAAGTGGATACAACCGCTTGCTGCAAACGACACACGAGGGTGGGCTGCAGCCGAAAGAGTATTTGGCGATTTACGCCGCCGATCGCGTCCGCAATGTTTCCGCCGTTTGGATGGCCGCGACGATGGGCTGTGCACAGTGTCACGACCACAAGTATGACCCGTACACGTCCACGGACTTTTATTCGCTGGCCGCTTTCTTTGCCGATGTCGATGAAGAGAAACACTTTAAAAATGGCACCAACGCGCTGCCGACCCGCAGGGAACCGGAGATCGATGTGTTGGGGCGTACGGATCGGCTACGGCTGGCTGAATTGGATGCCGCGATTCGATCCGCCGAAGCGGAGGGGAATTCCGAGCAACTGAAATCGCTTCAAGAGGAACGTGATGCGATCATTGCACGCAAGCAGCGGACGATGGTCACCAAGGCGATTGAGCCGCGGACGGTTCGTTTCCTGCCGCGTGGGAACTGGTTGGACGAAAGCGGCGATGTGATGCAGCCGGCGGTCCCGGAGTTCTTGGGGGAAATCGGCGAGTTTGCCGGTTTGCCGGACGGGGCGCGGGCGACGCGACTGGACTTGGCGAATTGGTTGTTTGACGTCGAGCGGGGCATCGGCGGATTGACCGCACGCGTGTTTGCCAATCGGTTGTGGTACCTGTACAGCGGACGCGGCATCAGTCCGACGCTCGGCGATTTTGGCGGTCAGGGTAGGCCACCGACGAATCCCGAGTTATTGGATCACCTGGCCGGCGTCTTGATCGATACCGGCTGGGACCTCAAGGCCACGGTTCGTCAAATCGTCACCAGCGAAACGTATCGCCAGGCGGTGGTGATGCAGGAAACGCGTCGCAAGCTGGATCCCTACAACGATCTGGCCGCGTCACAATCGGGGCATCGCTTACCCGCCGAAACCGTGCGAGATGCGGTGTTGGAAATGGCCGGGTTGCTGGATCATCAGGTCGGCGGACGTAGCGTGCGGCCGTATCAACCCGGTGGTTACTATCGGCATTTGAACTTTCCCGGGCGAATCTACACGCCTGACCAGGGACGGATGCTGTGGCGGCGTGGGGTCTACACCCATTGGCAGCGTCAGTTCTTGCATCCGACGCTCAAAGCACTCGACGCACCGAGTCGCGAGGAATGCACGGCCGAGCGGCCACGCAGCAACACACCGCTGGAAGCGTTGGCGTTATTGAACGATCCGACCTTCGTCATCGCCGCCAAAGCGTTCGCCGCCAGGGTGCTGCGTGAGAGCGACACGGCGGCGTCGCCGACGGCCGCCATCGAGACAAGAATCAACACGGCGCTGCGGATCGCGATCGGCCGCGACGCCAATCAAACCGAACGTGTTGCGCTGACGGGATTGTTGCAGAGCGAAATCCAGCGTTTTGAAAACGACCCGGCCGCCTGCGACGCGTTTTTGGAAACGCCCCGCGAAGTCACAATTGCGTGGCCGGTTGAGACGCCCGATGCCGAGCGCGCGGCTTGGTCCAGTGTCGCGCGGGCCGTTTTGAACTTGCACGAAACCTTGTACCGTCCCTAATGAACGAACTCAAACGCAGAACCTTTCTCTCCAAGAGCGGCCTGTCCCTCGGTGCGGCCTCGTTTGCGAACTTGTTGGCTCGCGACGGGGCGGCGGATCTTGCGACGGGCTTGCCGCCGGGCGTCGAAGGATTGCCGCACTTTCCGCCGCGGATCAAACGCGTGATCTTTCTGTGCATGGCCGGCGGGCCGTCGCACTTGGAGACCTTTGATGAGAAACCGGAACTGGCGCGACTGCACGACCAGCCGATGCCCGCGTCCTTCACCGAAGGACAACCGATCGCTCAACTCGCCGGCAAGCCGTTGAAAGTCCAAGGCCCGATGACCACGTTTCGACGCTGCGGCCAGAGCGGTCAAACGATCAGCGATTTCTTGCCCTACCATCAAAAGATGGCGGACGACCTGTGCATCCTCAAGTCGATGGTCACCGAGCAGATCAACCATGACCCCGCGCACACCTTCATGAACACGGGCACCGCGATCAGTGGCCGTCCGTCGATGGGATCGTGGGTCACCTACGGGCTGGGCAGCGAGTGCGATGACTTGCCGGGGTTTGTCGTCATGACCAGCATCGGCGGCCGCAATCCACAACCGATCGCTTCGCGTCAGTGGTCGTCCGGGTTTCTGCCCAGCCGCTACCAGGGAGTCGAATTCAATAGCACCGGCGTTCCCGTTCACTATGTTCAGCCGCCTGCGGGAGTCGGCAAGGTCGGCCAGCGGGCTGTCGTCGACGCCATCGCCGCGATCAACCAACATCGGTTCACCCGCCACGGGGACCCGGAGATTCAGACGCGTCTGTCGACCTACGAGATCGCGTTTCAAATGCAAACGTCGGTGCCGGATCTGGTCGACATGTCCGACGAGCCGCAGCGGATTTTGGACATGTACGGCGCGAAACCGGGCGACGGATCGTTTGCCAGCAATTGTCTGCTGGCGCGGCGGTTGGCCGAGCGCGGCGTGCGTTTCATTCAGCTTTACCACCGCGGTTGGGACCACCACGGCGATCTCGAACGCTACATGAACGTGTGCTGCAAGTTGACCGACCAGCCGACGTGGGCGTTGATTCAGGATTTGAAGCAACGGGGAATGCTGGACGAGACGCTGGTGATTTGGGGCGGCGAATTCGGTCGGACGCCGATGTACCAGGGCAAGGGCGGTCCTGGGCGAGACCACCACATCAAGGGGTTTTCGATGTGGATGGCCGGCGGGGGCGTCAAGCCGGGCATCAGCTACGGGGCGACCGACGAACTGGGGTACAACGCGACCGAAAATGTCGTTCATGTGCGAGATCTACACGCCACGATGCTGCATTTGTTGGGGATTCGCCACCAGCGTTTCAGTTATCCGTTTCAAGGGTTGGACATGAGACTGACAGGGGTGGAAAGGGCCCGCGTGCTGGAGGGGGTTCTGGCATGATCGGAACGACCCGACGGTGCCGAGCGAACAGACTGATCGGGCTGGCGTTTTTAGCCCTATACGCTGCCGATGCCGGTCGATACACTCTGGGGCCCGAATTCGCATAACCCATTGAATTTTGACGAAGTTAGACCAAGAAATGTACGCCATTATTGTTGACGGTGGACGTCAGTACCGTGTTGAGCCCGGAATGGAAGTCGATCTGGACTACCGTGAAACGCCGGCTGGTGAAAGTTTGACCTTTGAAAAAGTGCTCGCCGTTCAAGGTGAATCGGGTTTGAAGCTCGGATCTCCGACCGTCGACGGCGCCACCGTGACCGCTTCGGTGATGGGGCCGAAACAGGGCAAGAAGATCTACGTGCAGAAGTTCCGACGGCGTAAGCACAGCAAGAGCCGCATCGGCCACCGCCAGCTGTTCACGCGTGTCAAGATCACGGACATCGCGGGCGTCTGATGCCTTCCAGCCGGCTCTCCGATTACGAGCTGGGGGATATCCTGGGTGTTGGAACCGTCGGCACGATCTACCGTGCGACGGAAAAGGAGACCGGACGCAGTGTTGCGCTCAAGATACTCCATCCCAAAGTCAGCCAAAACACTCTGATTCGCGCTCGCTTCAAACGCGAGATGATGATTTTGGAGAGGCTGCGGCACCCCAGCATCGTGCAATACTACGGCGGAGGCCGTGTCGACGACGACCAGGGGCTGTTCTATGCCATGGAAGTGGTCTCGGGCGGGACGGTTTCGGACCTGCTCTCGTTCGGCGGGCCGCTTCCCTGGACGGTGGTCGTTGAGATCACCCGTCAAGTGTGTAGTGCGTTGCAGTGTGCCCACAACATCGGCATCGTGCATCGCGATTTGAAGCCGAGTAATCTGTTCCTGACCCCCGAAGGGGGCGTCAAGCTGGGTGATTTTGGGATCGCCCGGGATCTGACCGCCGGTGATTTAACATCGGCCGGCATCACGGTCGGGACGCACGCCTACATGGCGCCGGAACAAATCAGGGGCGAGGAATCGGTTTCGGGCAAGGCCGACCTGTATGCACTCGGCTGCTGCATGTTCGAGATGCTGACCGGCCGGAAGGTCTTTCTCAGCGACGACTACGCCAAGCTGTTCGACCAGCATCTCAAAAGCAAACCGCCCTCGGTGCGTGACTTCGTGGATTGCCCCGAAGCGATCGACAAGGTGATCGGGCAGCTGCTGGCCAAGTCGCCCGACGACCGCCCTTTCAACGCCCGTCAGGTCCAGGCGATGATGATGGAGGCGGCCCGCAATTTTAATTCGGGCGAGAAGGCCGGGGATCCGGACAACCCCGTTTTCGAGGCCGGGCATAACGAGCTGGTGCGACGGATTCGAGCCCGGCTGGATCCGATGGCCAACACCGTCAGCGGGCTGCGGTTGGGACTCGCGATCGCCGTGATCGTAGCGATCATCATCGGCTTGGTCGTGGTCTCGCAGTCCGGTTCGTAGAGTGGGGGAATAGCGGCACGCGTCATGGTTCACCCTCCCTGGCAGCATTGGTGTCTACACAACCAAAGAAACCCTCTCCTCGCTACGCTCGACTCTCCCAGGGGGAGAGTGACTAAACCCCTTCTTTTCAACGCCTTTTGAGTTCCCAGCCCGCACCACCGTCTCACCGCTCATGAATTCGACCCACGGCCTTCCCGAAGTCATCGAAGACGAGTCCCAGCTCGAGGAACTCTTGATCATGCCGTCGGCGGAATTGATCCAATCGGCCGCAACACTGTCGGGAAGCCTGGTGATCTTGGGAGCCGGCGGCAAGATGGGGCCGACCCTGGCCGCACGTGCCCAACGCGCGATCGATCAAGCCGGGGCGGCTGCCCAGGTCGTTGCGGTCAGCCGATTCTCCGATCCGGTTGCCCGTGACTGGCTCGACCGGCGCGGAGTGAAGACCGTGGCCGCGGATCTGCTTTCGCAAGACGCGTTGGACGATTTGCCCGACGCCGACACGATCATTTACTTGGTCGGATCCAAATTCGGAACCCGACAAAACCCATCGCACACCTGGGCCGTCAACACGATCGCGCCGGCCTGTGCAATGCGTCGTTATCCCAAGTCCACCTTTGTCGCGCTCTCGACCGGAAACGTCTATCCATTGACGCCCATCGATCAGGGCGGATCGCGTGAATCCGATGCTTTGGAGCCGGTCGGCGAGTACGCCTATGCGGCGGTCGGACGGGAACGGATCTTCGATCATTTCTCTCGCGTCCACGGCACGCCGGTCGCCATGATCCGATTGAACTATGCGACCGATCTACGCTACGGCGTGCTGACTGATTTGGCGCTGAAAGTTTTCCGTGGAGAGACGATCGACGTAACGCAAGGCTACTTCAATTGCATCTGGCAAGGCGACGCGAATGACTTGATCCTACGCGCCGTCCCGCTGGCCGAATCGCCGCCCCGGCCGATCAACTTGACCAGTTTGGAAACCTTTGCCGTTCGCGAAGTTGCCCAGACGTTTGGGCAATTGATGAGCCGCGATGTCCGGTTCAGCGGTCAGGAATCCGAGACCGCGCTGCTGAGCAATGCCTCCCAGTGCGCCGAGCTGCTGGGCGCGCCGGCCACTCCGATGGAGCGGGTGATTCATTGGACCGCCCACTGGGTCCGCCAAGGCGCTCCGTTGTTGGGCAAGCCGACGCATTTTGAGGTTCGCGATGGCGCCTTCTGACGGAACCCGGCACGACGCGCCGATGCCGCCTGCATGGGTGACGCAATCGATTCGCGGCGGCATCGTGATCCCGGCGCATCCCCTGGCGCTCGATGCCGAGGGGAACTTTGACCGTCGCAGCCAACGCGCACTGACTCGCTACTATCACGCGGCCGGAGCCGGAGGTCTGGCGGTCGGCGTCCACACCACCCAATTCCAAATTCGCGAGCCCCAGCACAATTTGCTTCGCCCCGTGCTCGAGCTTGCCGCGGAGACGGCTCGTGATCTGGATGCCGCCGGCGGCCGACAGACCGTCCTGATCGCCGGGATCTGCGGCCAGACGGATCAGGCGATCGGCGAAGCCCGGCTGGCCCGAGAGCTGGGCTATCACATCGGGTTGTTGTCGCTGGCCGCCTTGCCGGATGCCAGCGACGATCAGTTGATCGGGCATTGCCAGGCGGTTGCCGAGCGGATCCCGATCTTTGGGTTCTACCTCCAACCCGCGGTCGGTGGGCGAGTTCTGTCGGTCGACTTTTGGAGACGCCTGGCGGGCATCCGCAACTTGGTCGGGATCAAGATTTCGCCCTTCGATCGATACAAGACGCTTGATGTCGTTCGCGCGGTTGCCGAGTCCGGACGCGGAAACGACGTCACGTTGTACACCGGCAATGACGACGCGATCGTCCTGGACCTGCTGACCGACTATGAAGTCCGAATCAACGACTACGTGAAACGAATTCAGATCGTCGGCGGCTTGCTCGGCCACTGGGCGTGCTGGACCCACAAGGCGGTTGAATTGCTGCAGACGTGCAAAAGCGCCCGAGGGTCTGATCAAATGCAACGCGGGCTGTTGACTCTCGCGACGCAGGTCACCGATTGCAACGCCGCACTGTTCGACGCCGCCAACGGATTCGCGGGCTGTATCGCCGGCATCCAAGAGGTGTTGTATCGCCAGGGGCTGTTGTCCAGCCCACGGTGTCTGGATCCAAAAGAAAAACTCTCGCCGGGCCAACGCGACGAGATCGATCGTGTTTGCGACGCCTATCCGCATTTGATCGACGACGAATTTGTGTCGCGAAACCTCAAGGCCTGGCGGCGCTGAGCTGCCGCCCTGATGGGATAGGCAGTCGTAGGGCATGCTGTGCATGCCAACGGTCTGACGTTATCACTGTCACCAAACGGCCACGACCTTCGCCGACTCATCGATCGCAGATCGAATCCAGTCCAGGAAACGATCAAAGGGCTGGCCGATGCCTTCGCGGAACTCCGTCACTTTGCCGCCGACTTGCATGCATGCCGCCAGATTACCGAATTGCCAAGCCGATCCCGAAGTGCCTTGTCGAAACGTGTCGTCGGCCGAGCGTCCGACACGAATGCAATCATCCAGAATTCGCGAACCCAATCGAAAGCCGTCCGGAAAAACTTCTTCACCGGTAAAGGCCTGCTCGTCGCCCGGTGGGAGTGTTCGGCCGCGACGATGCCGCATCGCCGCGCGGTGAACTTGGCGCACACTCATCAGATCGATCGGCGGTGGGTTGTTGTTCGTGATCAACTCGCAACGAATCAGTTTCTCTTCGATCTCAGTTGGCTTGCCGACAATCACCATCACGGCCAAATCGATGTGTTCGCCTCTAGCGGCCGCTTTGAAACGTCGACATTGAAACGTGGTCGTCGAATTGACTCGGATCGATGCGGTTCGCAAGGACGTGTCGTCATACAAATGGCCGACCGTGGCGAATCCCCATTCGGTTTGGCCATCGATCCCATTCCAGCGCAGTAAGAATCCGCTGGTTGCGTCGCGTGTTTCGAGTTTCACGCTTGCGCCGGTGGGAACATAATCGCCCAGCGACTCGACATCCGATCGAATCACCAACAAGTCGAATTTGCCGTCGCTGCGTTTGAGTCTGATTTGAAAGTGCGGCGGAACCCGTTGGGCAGGGGCCACACGTTGACGTTTGCGGGGCAGATAAACGCGAATAGCGAGCTGCCATCCGAAGGGTTTGCCGCCGCGATACTTACGTCCGATTCCGATTTCGCTGGATTGTCCCGTGATCGCTTTGACGTGACGTTTTGCGGTCGCGACCACTCGCCGCCACTGATCGGGTGTGAGTTCGTCGTATCGCTTGATCGTTACCGCTGGCATCATTCGTTCAATCCCATCAACCGCTCTGACAGGGTGACCACAGGCTGCGGGTGAACCGCGGGACCCCCTGTCCCGATACACCCCCGTGGGAACTTACTTTGTCGTACCAAGGATGGGAGACAGAAATGCGTCACAAATCTTTGCCCGCCGTGCTGTTGGCGGTCGGTCTGCTGACGGCGATGGTTGGAAGTCTGGGCTGCACGCCGCGTGTCCGGATCCGAGCGGCGCCCGGCCCTGATGACACCGGTATTCGGTACTACCGCCCAAAGCCCTACCTGCGGATTGAACCGGGCGGAAGCGTGGTGACCGAGGGCAAGGTTTCGACGACGAGGCCGAGCGATGAGTTCGTCGCCATCTCGCTGGAATACCTGCCGGACTTTTCCGAAGAGTATTCGATCGACGTGCGTCCCGGATTGGGATCCGCCCACGTCTCAGTCGGCTTGACCGATGGTTGGAATCTGACGTCGCTGAACCAAGAGCTTGATTCGCAGTTTGACGAAAACGTCAAAGCGATCGCTGACTTGGCCAAGGCGGGAACCGGCTTTCTTCCAACGGCCAAGGACTCCCGCGGCAGCGTCCCCGGAAGCTCACAGAAGTTTGTCGTCGCGGCGACCAACGTGCCGATCGGGTACTACGAATCGGTGATCAGCAAAGACGCCTGCGGCAAGAAGCGTCTGTACGGTTGGCGTTATGTCGGCTTCTTGCCATTTAGTCCTTGCCCGACCGAGATGTGCGGTGGGCAGCACTTGGTTTGCGGCTCGGTGCCCTCGGAGTTGTTCGGCATCGTGTTTGACAACGGCGTGATGACGTTCAAGCGTCTCGATGCGATTCCCGAAGTTGCCGACACGACGCGGCAACCGGTCAGCACGGGGCAGTTCGTCGTCAGTGCGTCCCGGCAAGAAAAACTGGATGCGATGACCATCGCGATTCGGCAAGCGATTCTTCAGAATGAAGGAATGGAGTCCAACGTGCACGTGACCCAAGCCGATGATTGGATGACCGTCCGGTGGGACATCGAATTGCTCGGGACGACCGCAAAGAACACGACGCGCGAACGATTCATCAAGTCGCTCGTCCAACACGAAGCCGTCGAGCAGGCGCTGCACGACCTGGGCGATCCGATTCCGAGCATCATGCCGATCGCCGGACTGCCTGGGGAACAGCGGTAGGCGGGTAGGTCATGCTGTGCATGACGATTGTCTGTGAAGTGCGTAGTCATGCTGTGCATGACGCCCGTCACGCACAGCGTTGACCTACGCGCTGCGACGGGTGATGACACGGCGGTGTGCGACAATTGACCGGCTGCACCTGATGTGTCCACACGCCTACGATTGGAGCACGCACTACCTCTTGAGTTTGAGAAAATCATCATGATGGACGTCGAACTTCTCAGTCGGCTGCAGTTTGCCGGAACGATCATGTTCCACTACTTGTTCCCGCCGCTCTCGATCGGTCTGGGGCTGCAGTTGTTCTTATGCGAGCTAGCGTATGTCCGCACGGGGCATCCGGCGTGGGAATCTGCGGCGCGATTTTGGACCCGTGTCTTCGCCGTCAATTTCGCGATGGGCGTGGCGACCGGGATCGTGATGGAGTTCGAATTCGGAACCAATTGGGCGGCGTACTCGCGATTCGTCGGCGACGTGTTCGGGTCCGCGCTTGCCGCCGAGGGCATCTTTGCGTTCTTTTTGGAGAGCGGGTTTCTGGCGATTCTGGTGTTCGGCTGGGACCGCGTCGGTCCGAAGATGCATCTTTTCAGCACCTTGATGGTGTTTCTCGGATCGGTGTTTAGCGCCGTCTGGATCGTGATCGCCAACAGCTGGCAACAGACGCCGGCGGGCTATCACATCGTTTGGCAGGAGATCCAGGGTCAAAGCGTTCCCCGTGCCGAAGTGACGGATTTTTGGGCGATGGTTTTCAACCCGTCATCGGTGGATCGTTTGACGCACACCGTGATCGGTGCGCTGGTGCTGGGCGCCTTCTTCGTCGCCTCGGTGTGCTCGTTCTATTTGCTCAAGCAGCGTCATGAAGACGTCGCGCGGCGTTGTCTTTCGATCGCCCTACCGAGCGCGTTGGTGTTCACACTGCTTGCGGCACTCACCGGTCACGACTCGGCCCAGAAATTGGTCGAAACCCAGCCGGCCAAGCTGGCCGCGATGGAGGCGCATTTCGAAACGACCGATCAGCCCACTGGGTTGTACCTATTCGGCTGGCCGGATGCCGAAAACGAAACCGTGCACTTCGGCATCCGCGTGCCCTGGTTGTTGAGCTTGATGGTCTACAACGATCCCGGCAAACCGGTTCCGGGCATGGATCAAATTCCCGAATCCGATCGGCCGCCGGTGTGGCTGCCATTCCAAATGTTCCACTTGATGGTCGGTCTGGGCACGATGATGATCGTGCTTGCGGCGCTGGCGTGTTGGTTTTGGTTCAAACGAACGTATCATAATCATCGCTGGTTGATGTGGTCGATCGTGCTGATGCCGCTGGCGGCGATGACGGCCAACCAAGCCGGTTGGATCACCGCCGAAGTCGGACGGCAACCGTGGATCGTGCACCCGTCGGTTCAAAACGGTGTGGAGATGATGGGGTTGCGAACCAAGGACGGGCTGAGCGAATCGGTGACGGCCGAGCAAGTGCTCAGTTCGATCGTTTTGTTCGCCGTCATTTATTCGCTGTTGTTCGCGGTCTGGATCTTTGTGCTCAACCACAAGATCCAACATGGTCCGGAGAGCATCGAGGAACTTGAATCACACAAACGGACTCGCGGCGCATCGAAACTGTCGGATCAGATCCGTCACGGTGGTACAGGTCGTGGCGGTGGGCTACTGGATGAGGATGGCTGATGAGTTACGACACGATCACATTGATCTGGTTTTTCCTGTTAGGTGTTTTGCTGACCGGGTACGCAATCCTGGACGGATTCGATCTGGGCGTGGGAATTCTGCACCCGTTCATCGCCAAGGACGATCGCGAGCGGCGATTGGTGATGAACTCCATCGGACCGCTGTGGGACGGCAATGAAGTCTGGTTGGTGACCTTCGGCGGCGCATTATTCGCCGCGTTCCCCAACGCCTACGCCACCGTGTTCAGCAGTTTTTACGCCGCGTTCCATTTGCTGTTGACGTGTTTGATCGGCCGCGCGGTCAGTTTGGAATTCCGTTCCAAGGTGCATTCGCCGGCTTGGCGACGATTTTGGGATACCGGGTTCTTCCTCTCATCGATGACCGCGGCAGCACTGCTCGGAATCGCCGGTGGCAACGTGATGGCCGGCATGCAAGTCGGCCCGATGTTCCGGTACGAGGGCGGACTGTTGGACCAGTTGTACTGGTATCCGTTGCTGGTCGGGGCGCTGACCGTGTCGTTGTTCGCGCTGCACGGGTCGATCTATCTGTACCTCAAGACGGAAGACGAGTTGCAACAGCGGGTGCGGAATCGGATTCTTCCACTGTTTTATTGTTTTGCGGGATTGTACGCGGTGGTCACGTTCGCCACCTGGCTGCACGTGCCGCATGCGACCGAAACGCTGACTCGGCATCCTTGGTTGTGGATCGTTCCGGTGCTCAACGCGTTGGCGGTGTTGAACATTCCGCGGGCGATGCACTTGGGAAAACCCGGCTACGCGTTTTTCACCTCATCGATGGTCATCGCCGCGTTGGCGTCACTGTTCAGCGTCGCGATCTTTCCGAACTTCATGCTATCGACGATCGATCCGGCCTACAGCGTGACGCTGGAGAACGCCCGCAGCAGTCACCAGACGTTGATCACGATGCTGTGGATTGCGTTGATCGGCATGCCCTGCGTGGCCAGTTACACGATCACGATTTACTGGATCTTTCGAGGCAAGGTGCAACTCGATTCGAACAGTTATTGAGGGTGCCGCAGAAAAGGGGGGAGTAACCGTTGGTGTTTGGCCTTTAGGCGATTC
>NZ_JANZKV010000357.1 GCF_025060895.1 Stieleria sedimenti
TGCACACCAACACTCTTGCCTACGGTTCGGAACACGATGGTTTAACCATAACGTACTCTTGACGACCCGTCTTGTACGTCTCTCGAAACGGAAAACTCGTTCGATGGTTCGTTTGATCAAATCAATTTTGACGATTGTTGTCGGTACGGTTCTGTTGATCCCGATCGTGTTGGCGGGGTTGAAGGCGATGGGCAACTTGCCTCGACCGTTGATCGACCGTGCGGTGAATCATCTGCCGATCGAATTGACATCCGCTGTCGGTTTACGGTCGGCCGATCCGGTCGTCCTCGGTGAGTGGCCTCCGGTTCGGGGTGACAAATTCCCCGATCTCATGCTGACCGATCAGACCGGCCAAACGGTTCAACTGTCGGACTTCGCGGGCAAGATCATCTTGGTTGAATACGCAGCGATTCCCTGTGAAGGTTGCCAAGCCTTTGCCGGCGGCAAACAACATGGCGCGTTTGGCAACTTCACCGTCCAGGCCGGACTGGAATCAATCGAACACTACGCACAGCAATACGCAGGTGTCACGCTTGGCAGCGAAGATGTCGTGTTCGTTCAAGTCTTGCTGTACGGACGGTCCGTGTCGGCCCCGACGCAAGCCGAGGTTAACGGTTGGGCTGAACACTTCCACATGGATCGCGATGCGAATCAAATTGTGCTCCGTGGCGATCCCTCCATGCTCAGCCGGCAAACCTACGAAATGATTCCAGGGTTCCACTTGATCGATCGTGATTTCGTGTTGCGTTCAGACTCTTGCGGACACCATCCGCACGATGATCTGTACAAAGATCTGTTACCGATGTTGCGGACGATGGCGCGGTAGGTGCGCCGAGGTTCGGGGACAGCATCAATCTAGACACGGCATCTGGAATGTTGCCCATTTGGCTTTCCCGGCCGCGAAAACGCTTGCGGACCGCGCCCGGGGGGCTTCATACTGATCCCCATTCGTCTGCAGTTCTTATTCGTGGGGATCCCCGTGACACGTCCATTGTCCAATCGCGCGCCGATCACACCGTTCGTTCGCACCGTCGGGCTACTCAGCCTGCTTTCGATGTTGATTCCGCTGTCGCTCGGGGCTCAGGACTCGGAAGAACTTTCCAATCGCGAGCGAGTCGCTGCGGATCGTTACCTTCAGGTCTTGCTGCGTCGGCCGCGCCCAGGCGTCTCGCTCGATCGCGTGTACGGATACCACGTCCAAAACGATTCGCTGGACGAACTGGAGAAACAGCTCTCTGATCCCCAGGCCGACGACGCCGGGGAACGTCAGATGGTTTGGGGATTGGTGCAGTTGCAGCGTGGTCGTGCGGCGGAGGCGGCACAGATTCTGACGGCAGCGGAATCAAAGTTGCCCGACGATGCCGCATGCAGTTTTTATCTCGGTCGCGCCTACTTGGCAGTTGGACAGACCGAGCAGGCGGCCGCCGCGATGGAACGGGCGCTCGATCGCGGGCCGTCGCGCGCCGAAGCGCTGCCGATGTTCACGCAATTGGGGAGGATTTACAGCCGCGCCGGCCAGCGGGAGAAGTCACTCGCGGTCTGGACTCGGCTGGAGCAGTTGTTTCCCGGCGACACGCGGGTCGGCGGCCAAATCGCACGGACGCTTGCCGAAGAAGGGAATTACGAAGAAGCCCTGAGACGCTACGAACAACTCGCGCAGCGTTCAAAACAACCCGACGAGAAAATCGCGATGGCCGTGCAAGCGGCCGAAATGCGACGCAGAATGGGAAACGCCGACGAGGCGACCGAGTTACTCGAAAAGATTCTGGCGCGGTTGAACCCTGGCAGCTGGCTGCACACGGACGTTCGCAACCGGATCGAAGCCGGTTTTCTGAAGTCGGGTGACTACGACGCTTTGGCAGACTACTACAAACAACAACTTGCCGATCGGTCAGATGATCTGTCGCTGCAAACACGTTTGGCCCGGATCCTGATCACGGCGGGCCGATTGTCGGAAGCCAAGACGCTGTTGGACGCTGTCGTCGCTCGTGCACCGGACGATACCGAAGCTCGATCGACGTTGATCGATGTGTTGATCAATCAAAACAACGTCGCCGAAGCGGCCGAACAATTCAGTGAGCTTGCCAAGCGCGACGCGGACAATCCCGATCACTTGGTGCGGTGGGGACAGGTGTTGTTGGAGGACACAGAGACGCCGCTGGAGCAACGGCGCGACGCGGCGGCGGACGTCTGGTCGCGGTTGGCAGACACCCGCAGCGACGACGCCGTGACGCTCTCGCAAGTCGCCGACTTGATGCGCGGCATCGATCGAAGCGAAGACGCGATCGAGCTGTATCGCAAGTCGATCGATCTGGATCCCGGCTCGCCCCAGTATCGGGAATACTTGGGCGAGTACCTGCATTCGCTCGATCGCAAGGACGACGCCGTCGAGGTTTGGCAGTCAATCGCCGAGGGTGACCGCCGCGGTCGTGAATCGTTGGTCCGATTGGCCGAAGTGTTTGGGGCATTCAAGTTGCCGGCTCTGGCACTCGATACATGGGGTGAGGCTGCGGAATACGATCTGACGTTCGCGCAAGAGTTACGTTACGCGTCGAAGTTGACCGAAGCCAAGCAATACGAAAACGCACTGAAACGTTTGGACGCGGCGGCGACCATCGCGGAAACGCCGGATGAACAAGAGCAGTTGCTCAAAGACCGGATCGCCGTCTATCAAGCATCGGGGACGTTGGAGCAACAGATTCGACAGGTCGAAGCCGGACCGGAGACCGCCGACTCGCTTCGAACGTTGGCGTTGATGCACAGTGCGGCCGGCGATCTGGTCAATGCGGAACGCTCGATTCAACACGCGCTGAAAATGGAACCGGACAACACCGACGTGTTGCTGGTTGCGGCAGACCTTGCCGAGCGTCAGAACCGATTGAGTGACGCCGCCGAACTGTTCGAACAACTCGCCACGGCGGACAGCCGGTTCCGTACCAATTACTTGCAACGCGTCGCCGGTCTGCAGGTGCGACTGGGACAGACCGATCAAGCGATCGAGACTTGCGAAGCCGTCATTGACGCCAATCCGGCCAGCCCCGAGTCGTATCAGTTCTATGCGCGAACCGCGTTTGGCGTCAATCGCGACGAAGAAGCGATCGCCGCACTGCGTCGAGCGATGACGGTCGCACCCCGCGACAACTCTCCGCGACGGATGTTGGCGAGCCATTTCGCCGATCAATACCGCACCGACGAAGCGATCGAATTGTATTGGCAGGCGTTGAACTATGAAGTCAAGCTCGATGACAAGATCAATGTGATCCGAGCTCTCGCCCCTTTGTACGATCGCAAGACAGACCTGCAGACGTTGCTCGGTCGAATCGAAGAGATCAATCGCAAAGACGGCAACGCCCGAGCGACCAGTTTGATGGTCGCCGCCGCCCACGAATCCGTGCAGGACTTCGGTGCGGCGATCAGCGCGATCGATCAGTTGCTCGCCGTCCAACCGCGCGACGTCGCATTGTTGGAAACCATGGTGCGTCTGGCCGATGCGGCCAACGAAGTGGAACAGGCTGCGGAGTACCAACAGCGAATCACGGAACTGGCCAACACGCCGGAAAACCGATTCAAACTGGTGGAATATCAATTGGAAGCCGGCACGATCGATGTCGCCCAGGCGCTTTCGCAACGATTGTCGTTTTTGTCGGATCCTTCGCGACTGGGCGGCATGGTGCGTTCGGCGGCGCGACGTGGTGACCTCAAAACGGCACGCGCGATTTGTGAAGAAGCCCTGCGAGCGGACGACAGTTTGTGGGACATTAAACTGTCGCTCGCGCAGTTGTTGCTGATGGACCGAAGCGGAGACGACGCGGAGGCGAACCGCGAACGGGCGATGCAGTTGGCCAAGCAGATTCGTGCCGCCGACGTGCCGATGGATGCCCCGGCACCGACGCGACGCAAGCAGACGAACACGACCGTGTCCAGCAATGGGGTGCCGGCCGGTTATCAGTCCAACCCGATGTACTGGAGCCAGGCGTCGTACCAACTGGCCCAAATGTTACGCGTCGGCCGCTACGCCAACGCATCCTACTCGTCTTCCACGCCGAGCGCGACGATCGAGGCCACGTCGTTCGGGCACGCCCGTGTGATCGCCGCATCGTTGGTTTTGATGAATGAATTGATCGGTTTGCCGGACGGTCAAGCGGCTGATGCGGTGCAGGCAAAATTGGATTCGGAGTTTTCCGTCGAGGACTGGAACACGGTCACCGATCCGATGGAGATTTGGGAACAATTTGCGCTGATGAATGTGATGTCGTTGGTCAGCAATCAGCCCGTTGCAAGTCCGTTCGGACCGACGCCGCCCAACCTTTCCGCGGCGGCGAAAGCCAAAGCGGACGCGTTGCGGCAGAATCAAATGAAAATGATGTGGCGGCTGGCGGAACTCGACCGCAGCTACGGGATGACGCCGCTGTTGCAGTTCCTTTCTCAGCGGATGATGGCCGATTCGATGCCCGCCGAGCGACAACCCGACATGACGCCATTGACCGAGAAGGAGCTCGAGATTCTCGCGTCGATCAACGAGCGCGTGCAAGCGTCGGGAATGTCGTCCGCGGCGTTGATGGGGGCTCCTCCTGGCGCGGCGGAGATGATGTTTCAAGCGATTCTCGGTCACGAATTTAATTTGGCCGGCCAGGAAGAAAAGGCCGCGCAATTCGCACCCGAGCCTCCCGGTGCGGACGCCAGCTACGACGAAATCGTCGGCGCGATCCAGTTTTACCTCAGACTGGGAAAACCGGAGCAAGCCGACGGGTTGGTCAAGCGACTGCTGCCGGCGGCGCGACGAGAAAAACCCAAAGCACCGGTTCAGGGATTCAGTCCCATCACCCAGATCATGATGGGCGGCGGCGAGGCTGCCAAAGCGTTTAACGAACGACACGAGCGGTCGATGGTCGATGCCGTGATCGCGGGTTGGGCGAAGTCGACACTCAACGCGGCAAGTCGCTCGACGACCCTTGGCGATGGCTACGTCAATACCTACGCACAGACCGGAAGCGGCGGGTTTCGGTCGGTCCGCATTCGTGGCCCCCTCTCGCCCCGGTTGTTGGATTCCACACTTGCCCAACAGGTGCTGGCGTTCTCCGCGACCGACAGCGATGCCTCCGCGAACCAAGCTCAAACGCTCAGCGGCCAACCTCAAACGCCAACGCTTTCGGCGGATCTGATCGGGCATCTGCAGACTCCGCTCAGCGACGCGCCGCTGGAAGAGCGAAAGACGCGTCGCGTCGTTGCAGCCTATGCCCATTGGTGGGCGGGGCGTCCGGAGAAGTGTTACGAACAGCTGGTCGACCTTTGCGCCGAATTCCCCAGCGACGTGGACTTGCAAATCGAGCGTGCCCGATTGGCAAGCGAGCTGAAACAACCCCGTTTGGCGCTCGAAACATTGGATTCCTTCAGCCCGCTGGACAGTCGCATGCTGGTCCGCAAAGAGATGGCGGCGATGAATCTGGCAGCCGAGATCGGGGACACCGAGCGAGCCAAGGTTGCCGCCGAGCGGTTGTTCGGCATGCGGTTGGACGTGCAGATGCAACTTGCCCTGGCCGATCAGCTGAAACGACTGGGGCTGAATGATCAAGCCAACGCGATGCTCGCGCGAACACGAAGTGGTCGTGTCCGCGACGAGAACACCGAGCTGCAGATTGCACGCGCGTTTCTTTCCGCGGGAGACAAAGAGGCCGCGGCCGAGGTCGCCTATTCACTGATGCGACGACTTTCATCCGGCCGGTCACAACGCAGTAATCAGTCGTATTATCAGCAACAAGTCGTCTCGATTCTGCAGTCGGCCGGCCGGCTGGAGCCACTGATCGAGCGTGCCAAACGGCGCGTCGAATCGTCGCCCAAGGCGATTCGTCCCAAGCAGGAACTGGCTGAACTGTATGTCGCCGCGGGTCGCGGGGACGAAGCCAATCAGGTCTGGGAAGACCTGTCCGAAGACGTGCCGGTCAACGCCGCGCAAATGATCGCCCGCGCCGACGCGATGGTCAAAGCGAAACGAAACGCGGATGCCGTTAAGTTGTACTTGGATGCCTTCGAAAAAGATCCCAGTCGGCTCAACAACGATTACTACAAGATGAGCAATGCCGCGCGGTCCGCGGGTGAAGAGACGATCGACGAAATGTATCGTCGGCTGATCAAGATCCCGGTGGAAAGTATCCCGACGTATCGGATGGACGAGCTGGCCCGATTGGGATCGCGGAGCACATTGAGTGATGCCAAACGAAAGTTCATCGCGCATTTATTGAAATCGCCGGCCGCCCAGGCACAGGTCTACAACATTGTTCGCAATCTGCCGGACGAGCAGCGCAAGCAGATTCCGGAATACCGCGAGGCGATTCTGAGTGCGGCTTGCAGCAACGACTCGTTTTCAGCCAATTCTCAGCTGTGGAACGTCAACAGTCGCAGCAGCGGAGGGTTTGCGATCGGACCGCTCGCGGACACGTTGGTGATGATCCAAACCGACGCGGATGCGAATCAAAGGTTCCGTCAGGCGGCGGAGATCGCGAAGGATATGGAGTCGTACAGGTTGGGCGCGACGTTCCTGTTGGCATTGGTCGACACCGACAATGCGGAAAAGGTGCCCGATAGCCTGGCATCGATGCGGGCTTGCATCGAGCGCCAGCCGGACGAACCCTCCAACACGCCGACGGTCTGTTCGGGACTGTTGTGGCAAGCCGGGCAGGTCCTGGAAAACGTCGACGGTGTGCCTGCCGATTTCTTGATCGATCTCTATCAAGAGGCCAAGCGGTCCAGTACCTCTTCGAGTAGCAGCCCGCAGTACACGTTGGACCATCGTTTGATCGAAACCTACAAAAAGGCCGAGCGTTTCGACGAGGCCCGTGCGCTGCTGCTGGAAATCTATCGCGTCACCGATTTTTCGAGCCAGAATCAATACAACCCCGGATACGGAGACTATCAGCAGCTGCAGTTGAATCAATGGGTGGCCGAACAACTGCTCGCGTGCAATTCACCCGTCGATGCCTTGATCGTTTATCACGCGGCATTGTCTAAGCCCGAGCGATTCGAAAGTGCGGCGCGTTGGGGCGGCAGTCGCGCTTCGAAGGAGACATTTGAGAACGGCGCGAATGCGACGGCGGAAAAGATCACCCCGGAGGTCGCCGCGAATCATCTGATCCGTCAGGTGGAGGGTTGGGAGAAGGACGTGGAAGCCAATCCGGTCGAGTTGATGGAGGCGTCGGCGGAAACGATCCTGGCCTCGGACTCGCCATCCAGTTTGGGGCTCGCGATCCGAGTGGCGGTTGCGGACGAGGAAGCTCGGGGCACCGTCGCGGCGTTCGCGGAAAAGGTCGGCAAGCTAGCTGAACGCCACAGCGATTCGTGGCAATTGGCGGCGCTGCAGTTGATGACGGCGTGTTACTTGGGCGATGATTCCACGGCCCCGCTTGCCGAGACGTTGTTCGCGCGTTTGCCGGCCGAGTCGGAACTCACCGACGAGAACAATCAGGTCGTCGACCGCGTCAAGGCGACCGCCCTGTTTGATCTGTATCCGGTCGCGCGGGCGGCCGGTCGATCGGAGAACAAAACCGACCAAGAGATCGGCGCGCGATTGGTCCGCTACATGAGCAAGGTGGCCGAATCCGCCAACGACTCGTCGATCGCGCTGGCGCTGGCGGAAATCAGCGGAGACGCGTCGCAGTCCATCTCCCGGATCTTGGATTTAATCACCGCCCAGTCGCAACCGGATGCGCCGCTGTCGCAATCGTTGGTCGATCAATGCTTGCAGGTCGCCAAGGACGCCGCCAAGGCCGGTGAGATCGACACGTCGATGCGGGCTCTGCAATTGGCGCTTCAAAACGGTCCTCCGCTCCGCAAACTGTCGACCGGAGGCGATGCGTTTGCGATCACTTCGTCACGAAATTCTGCTGCCTACGGCTCTCGTGAACAGCAGACGGAAATGGACCAGTTGGCCGACAAGGTTGCCGCCATAACCGATGGGCTTTCCCAGGCGATCGGCGTTCCGTTTGAATTCAAGCTCAGTTCCTACCAGAGCGATCGCGACCGGCAAATCGATCGCCAAGCGATGAGCCGTGTGGCCGATGCCTACCTGGAGATCTTCGCCCCGGCCAATCGGCCCGGCACGGTGTTCAATTATTCGAAAAAGATCGCGACGTCTTCCTACGACCGGATCCGATCCGATGATGACATCGTCGTCTCCTCGGCATCGATGGTGTTGGCGACTGCGGCGGCGGCCTGCGGTCGAGCCGATGAGCTTGCTGCGACGCTGGAGAAACGTTTGGCATCGGCCGACCACAACGTGGAGTTGTCGATCGCGTTGGTTCAACTCGCCTTTGCCGCCGGAAACATGGAGCGTCTGGCCGCGTCGCTGGATCGCATGATGGAAGCCATCGGCAAAGAACTTCCTCCGCCGGGGCAACGACCCGCCGGCACGGGGCCGCTGACGACGATCACCAGCCAGATGGCCAGTGAGTCACAAAAGAAGTCGGAAGTGGTCGATCGGGTGATGCACGCCATCTGGCCGATCGTTGCGTCTGATTTGATCAGCGACGCGAAAGACAAAGGGGGTGCAAGCTTGGCTGATGTTTCGAAGAATGTGGCTGAATTGCTCCGGCGCACCGAATCGCTGATCGGATCCGACAGCTACACCGCCAACCGGCACCGCGAAATCCGTCGGCGGCTAGCGCTGAGGTACGTGGCGATCGCCAAGGCCAGCGGCGACATCGAAGTCATCGACGACTACATCCAATCCGAGTTGGACACGATCGAGACGCAGCCCTATCCCAGTGGAGTCGATCTGCAAGATTACAAGCGGCGTGCCCTGGAGCGGTTGGCCGTCAGCATGATCGATGACGGGTTGACCGAGCAGATGGATCCCGTTTTCCGCCAAGCCATCACCGAGCATTTCAATACCCAACGCAACTATTCCAATCGGTTTGAATCTCACGTTTGTCTGGCGATTTCACAGTTGCCCGCCGACAAACGAATCGAGCTGTTGGAGAAGTTGACGTTCGGCCGCGACGGCGACTATCCGATCGCGTATTTCGACGCGTTGGTCAGCTACGAGATTCCGCCGCCGCTGGTACGTCGGCAACATCCGATGCTCGATGCAGTGATCAATCTTCCGACGAGCACCGGGGACTACCCGGTCGTCAACTCGTTGGTGATGTTGATCGATGCCGCAGTCGCGGCGGGGCAAACCGGGCCGGTCCTTGAGAAACTGCAGCGCAATCGAAAGACGGTCGGGGATGAAGCCGATATGGCGGCGGCGTTGTTGAAATTGGCGGCGGCCAAGTCGAACGCTGGCGAAACGGCTTCGCTGCTGAACGAAATCGCGCCGACGTTGCGCGCCGTCGGTGATCGATTGGCCAAGAATCTTCCCAAGCAGAACGACAAAAGTCTTCGGTTTCCGGCGTTGGAGACGCATTTGATCGTTCGTGCGTTCGAAGCGGGGCTGCCCGTCGCGATTGCGGAACCGATGATTCGCAATGTAAAAGTTTACGCGATTCGCGGACAGCGAAACTTTATGGTTTCCGCCGTCGCCCGCGCGACGGCAGCGATGGGCGTCGGTCGGGCGGCGGGCGCGACGACGGATTCACCGCTGGAGCATTTTAACGTCGTTCCGATCTCCGCTCGCTATCGCGGAGACAACGTGCTTTTGCCGCCGCTCTACGCCGTCGGTCCCGACGGCTGGATCAGCGGGACCAGCGGGTATGAACAGTCGCACCTGATGTTCAAGTATCCGCTCAGCGGTTCGTTCACCTTCTCGGCGGAGATTCAAGACGGGGGCTGGGGCGAAGCCGACGTCGCTTATGGAGGTGTGATTTACCAAGGCAACGGATGGCAACAAACCGCCAAAATTTTGGGAATGGGCAATCGCGGACAGGTCGAGTTCAAGGTCGGGGCGATCCGCCAAGGCAAGCCGAACGTCGAAGCGGTTTCGGTTTCGGCCGACCGTGTTCAAGCGTTGTGCAACGGCGAGCCCTATGTCAGTGACACGGTGACGGGTTCATTCCCCTTCGTCTCGATCCATCATCACAAGTATCGCACGACGCATTTTCGTGACGTGCGATTCTCGGGATCGCCCACGATTCCCGATGAAGTCGATTTGATCGATCCGACGATGCGCGGCTGGGGTGTGCTGACGCGTGGAAAGTCGATTCCAAAGATGTTGCTGCCGATCGGGCCGAAGCAAAACGAGCAGTCGATCCTCAAGTTCCGCGAAAAGATGCAAGCGGACTTGGCGAACGGGCCGTTGGCGGACGGGTGGAGTGTTCGCGAGGGAAAGCTGCACTACAACGGCAAGCCCGCCGATTCCGGCAGTCGGGCGAGCGAATCGGCCAGTCACATCGAGTACCTGCGACCGATTCAGGACGGGGAATCGATCGAGATCGAGTTTTATTGGAAGACCGGGGAAACGGAGTTCTCGCCGACGATCGGACGAACGGTGATGCGGTTGGGACCGGAGGGGACAACACCGGATTGGATCATCGCCAACGGTGATTTGGCATCGGTCGGGTTCATCAACGTCGCAAACGTGGACCCGCCCTATTCAGCCATCGCGGCGGACAACGTGCCGAACGATGAAGCTTGGAATACGCTGGTGATGTCGCGCGACGGCGATCAATTGACGCTCACGCTCAACGCTCAACCGCTGACAGCGATTCCCGTCCAAGGTCACGAACGACCGGGCCTCTATCGTCACGAGAAGTGTGACGTGACCGTCCGCAAGATTCGATTGACGGGGGATTGGCCCGATCAGGTTCCGGCGGAGTTGATGGCGCGTTAGCGGAGGCACTCGTTCCCAGGCTCCGCCTTGGAACGAGTCGGGTGGTGGTGGGCGAGTTGGGCGTTACGTCCTTCGCCAGAAGGTCGGGAAGACCAACACCAGCACGCTGAAAACTTCGACGCGTCCGAGCAACATCAACCAGACGAACAGGAATTTGGCGCCTTGGCTGAACCCGGCGTAGTTCTGAGTCGCGCCGACGACACCCAGTCCGGGGCCGATGTTGTTGAGCGTGGCGGCGACGGCGCTGGCACAATCGAGCAGTTTTTCGTCCAGCGTGCTATCCTCGACCATTTCTGTCGATTCGTCGGAATAGCCCCACGTCGAGCTCGGTTCGAAGGTGACCAGCAGCATCCAAGAGGCGATGAAAATCCCCAGGATCAAACAGAAGTAGACCATGATGCCGCGGAGCATTGCCGGATCGTCGGCGGTGGTGCCACCGATCCGAATCAGTCGGACGACACGGGGACGATACGAAAGTTCGATCTCGCGGAGCAGGATTTTATAGAACAGCACGTGCCGAATGACTTTCATTCCACCGCCGGTGCTGCCGGCGCACCCGCCGATGAACATCAACACGAGCAGGCTGCCGCGGGCGAAGTTGTTCCAGCGATCGAAGTCGGCCGTCCCGTAGCCGGTGGTCGTCATCACCGAGACGACTTGAAACAGCCCGTTGCGAAAGCCTTGCCCGAGGGATTCGAAGCCGACATCACCGGCACGCATTCCGAAGAATAAGATGCACCCGCTCAGTCCGACGATGATTCCGATAAAGGTCTGAAACTCCACATCTTGAAACAGCTGCCGCGGCCCGCCGGTCAGGGTTAAATACAGCAAGGTGAAATTGGTGCCGGCCAGGATCATGAAGAGGATGGTGGTGTACTCGATCAGTGGACTGTCGAATCCGCCCAGCGATCGGTTGTACGTGCTGAACCCGCCGGTGGCCATGGTCCCAAAGGCGTGACAGAGCCCGTCAAAGAGCGTCATGCCTTCGAGCATGTAGATCACCGTCAGGATCGCGTTCAAGCCGCAGTAGATACCGGCAAAGACGAGCGCGGTGTGTTGCATCCGGGGCATGCTGCCTTCTTTGCTCGGCCCCGGCATTTCGGCGCGGACCATCGCCTTGCCCGCGGATCCTTGACCGAGGATGGCGACGAACAACACGACGATGCCCAGTCCGCCCAGAAAGTGGGTCCAGCTGCGCCAGAAAAGGATGCAGTGTGGCACGGAGCTGGGGTTCTCCAAGTCCGTCAGAACGGTCGCGCCGGTCGTGCTGAAGCCCGACTGCGATTCGAACATCGCCTCGATGAACGTGATCGATTGATCGGCGGCGATTTCGGTTCCGCTCAAGTAATACGGCAACGCGCCCAGCACGGTCGCCAGTACCCAACTGAGTCCGACGACGGCCATCGCCTCCTTGCGAAACAGGGGTTTACCGCGATTGCCGCGTCCGCTGACCAGCAACAGCGTCCCGACCAACAAGCTGATCGCCATGCTCAAGACCAGACCGCGGATCCCCTCGCGTTCCAACGCCTCGGCCGCAGGCAGATGGGTGCGGTTGGCCAGCAGCGGAAACGCAAACGGCAGACTAAAACTCATCGATCCGCCGATCAGCAGACAGACGATGCCGAGCACGCGGCTGAGAAGTCGAAAATTCAAGGCTTGCGGGTCCTATCAGGGGAATCAGCTGTTTTCCGCCAGGATTGTAGTGCGTTTGTGCAGAATGTCGCGGGTGGCGATTGGCATCCGGTTTGCTTTTCAACACTCCCGGCCTCGAAAAACCCTTCCCCAGGGGATGAACGACGGTCAGGCGGTCGGCGCTGGAGGCGGCGTCGATCGCCACTTTTTACGTGTTTTCCCCCGTCTCACTCGGATTGATTCGGGCCGGACGCGGTGCCGAGACCATGCGGCAGTCGGTGCATTTTGCAACACGCAAATTGATACACTGACGTCCCCACCGAGGGCTCGCGCCCTACCGCTAACAAAAAGCGGAAGGGGTTAGCGGAACGGCGAGCGGATCGGAATCGGTGCCGTCAATGGTGAGCCGCCGGCCGTAAGGCCTCGGGCCGTGCCAGAATGCCCGGCCGCTTACGCGTCACGGCTCACTCAATCGCCCGGTCGCTGCGACGCAGTGACGGTGGGCGGCTAAAGCCCAATACCGCTAAGTTAACATGAATGAGGGGGCCCGGACGCTGGCGCGAACCGGCTGATGTCAAACGAATATCAGCCGTTTGGCGCGAGCCTACGGGCCCTCATCT
>NZ_JANZKV010000358.1 GCF_025060895.1 Stieleria sedimenti
TTCGCGCTGCCATCCGTGGTTATAATTTCCGATAGTTTGCCTGATGAAATTGCCGGAGTGCTTCGTCCAGATTGAGTGTCAGGGTTGCAGACGTAGCAGAAGCCGCCGAGGCTTTCGGCGGTTCGCCGACGGCGTCGAAACTCTTGGCGAGTTCCGCGCCAGGGCCGGTGGGCTGGCCCGCATCGGTTGATAGAATCTGGCCTGTACCTTGGCCGGTACCTGGCCGCGAGACTGCCATCGGCGCGCCTCCCAATGGTTGCCCGACGGCACAAACCACCGCCCATCCCACTGAAACCCATCGATTGACCGTGTCCATCGCCAGCCCCCTCGGTACGCAGCGTCTGCACGAGATCGTCGACTTGCTGGACGAGCATGCGCGGATCAGCGAAGCCATCGCGGGGTGTTCGCCGGGGGACCAGCTGGCATTTTCGGGCGTCTGGGGGTCGCTGCGCGCGGTGTTGGCCGCGGCGGCCGCGCGGCGCTGCCCCAACCTGCTGATGCTGCTACCCCAAGCGGCCGACGCGGATATCGTTGCCGGCGACGCGATTGCCTTCGGGCTCGCCGATTCGGTCGCCTTGCCGTTGAGCGTCGGGCGGTCCGGCAAGCACGCCTTGGCCGACAGCGACCTGGCCGAGCGATTGCAAGTCTTGCAGAAACTGCGAGGGCGTGACTCCGGCGACACCAACCCGTTGCTGGTGACCGCCTACATCGGTGGTGCGATCCAACTGGTTCCCACGCCGGCCCAACTGGCGGCCTCCACCCGTGGCCTGGCCGTGGGGGACGAAATCGAGATGGACGAAGTCGCCCGCTGGCTGGACCAGAGCGGGTTTGTCGCGACCACCGCGGTTCAATTACCGGGCGAGTATGCGACACGCGGCGGGTTGATGGACATTTTTTCGGTCGATCAATCCAACCCGATTCGGGTCGAATGGTTCGGGGACGAAATCGAATCGATTCGCAAGTTCGATCTGGGCAGCCAACGAAGTGTCGAATCGATCAACGAGGTCGAGATCACGGCCGTCGGCGCAGACGATCAGACGTCCGAAGATTCCCTGCACGACATCGACCTGGGGCCGATCACCGACTACTTGCCGGACGACACGTTGGT
>NZ_JANZKV010000359.1 GCF_025060895.1 Stieleria sedimenti
GCGAACGGCGGTGGTCACCGCGTCGGCGCGATCGACCTGATCTCAAAACAAACTTAACTCGCCGACTGCGGTGCACCAGTTGGTTCACGCGTCCGACCACGACGACGGCACGCGCCATCGTCGTTGACGGCCAATGTACTCGATCGGAATCGCCGTGGGAAATCGAGTGTCCCAATCAGCGGTCGGCACTTCAGGCGTCGGATTGTCTTGGATCGTGCTCGTGCTCAGCATCGCGGTGCTCGTGCTCGTAATCGATCGACAGGCGTCGGTTTGCCTTCCTCGGCCGAGTCGATCGCGCACCAATCGAACGATGGCATCAGGAGCGAATCCCAGGAAACGGAGGTTTGATGAGATCAGGTGGGCGTCGCTCGAACGCACCAGTCGCGGCCGGGATGTCAGGCGTTGAACCATGCTGGAAACAGCGGAAAAGAGATTGTCCACGAATAGCTCGAATCACACGAATGACTTTCCGTGGGGAGTCAGGCGTCGGTTAGCAGCGTGAACGTCCCGCATCACGGGATCACGGGGCGGCGGGAGTTGACGTTGATTTCAAAATCCGCTGGCCACCGCCGCTCCCGTGCATGCGATGGTTCGTCGGCGTCGAATCGCCGGACACGACAAGCGTCGGCAACCAACGATCACAGGCAACATCATACGTCAGCATTGAGCGGCGGAAAAGATTGCCCAGCCCAATCGTCGTTCACGCGAGTCATTTAGCGAACACATTCACCATCCATGCCACACGATGTGATTCGTGGAGACGACGTTGGTTTGTACTTTGGCGATCATCTGTGTTGCAGCATCATTCGTCAGCTCGCTGTCCGGAGCGGTTACGGTGATGCTTCAGTTTTTCGTGTTGCTTTCGTTCGAGGGCACCAACTTTCTTTTGGTGTTCCTTACGTAATCGATCCAACCATCGTTCCGTCCATTTCTTGTCATCGGGATCATCTGGATCGGCGAGTTTCGCCTGGAATTTTTCGATCATTGATGCCAACTGTTTGACATCGACAGATTCAATACTCCCGGAGTGCAATGACGGATTGCCGTTGAATCGGTACGTCTCCGACTTCTTGCGATTCTTTGACATGGCGGTTGGCACGTGGAGCTTGGCCGACGAACGGTGCCCGTCACCGGGCCGGGAAGTTTGATTTTCCATTCGACGATGGCCGTAAGCCCGGCTCCGGTGCACGGGATGGTTCTGGCTCCGCGCGCCACTCGTGCTCGTGCTCAGCGAAGCGGTGCTCGTCATCGTAATCGATATCCGCATCATACCGCGCCGGTGCTTCCGATACCGTATCGGTTTTCATCACCATTCGGGTCAGCATCGAGACGATGCGTTTGAGTTTCAGTTTCAACTCACGGCCGGTAGCAGCATCAAGTCCACCCGTCGCCGTCAGCACATCCTGAATCGCTGCGCATTCGAGCGCTGAACCACGGGCAATCTCGAGATACCGCCCACGATCCTTTGCACTTCGTTTACCGTTTCCTTCGGCAATGTTCAGCGGGATTGATTGTGACGCACGCAACCATTGGTCACGAGCGTGGCGGCGAAGTCCAGTAAGATCCTTCGCGAGCGAAAACGAATCGGCCGTATATTCGATCGCAAGACGGTAAACGTCGAGGCGATCATGATCAAAGATGGTGTCGGTCACGCCAGCCCCTTTCGATTACGAGCACGAGCACCGTCGCTGCGCGACTGAGCACGAGCACGATCAAATTCAATGCCAGAACGTTAGCCGTCACCGAGCGGCGGGAGTTGAGCCACCACTGTCAACAATGTCACCACCGCCGCTTCGGTGCACGGCATGGTTCGCCGTGCGTTTGGGGGAACGGCCGGCAAGAGTTACAAACTCGGCATCAGATTCGGCTTCCTGGCGGCGCAAATCAGCTACGATTCGATCTAGGTCATTGTCGAATTGCGCAGCCAGCTTGTGCCTTGCAGCACGTATGTCTTCAGTAGGTGTCAAAGGATTCATCGTTCATCCCGGCTATTTCTTCCGGCGTACAAATGATCGGAGGTTCGTGCCCGGCATCGCGGCAAACGTTGTTGATTCGGTCACGAAGCGTGGCGTTTGCAATATGCTTGAAATTCCACGTCACCAAGTATTGTACTCCGTGTACAGCAGCGATTCCAATATGAAGCGCATCACGCGGCTCGGATTCGGGAATCGCTTTGCGATCCATCAACGCATTTGCTAGCTCCCGTGCAGGCTCGGTGATTTGCAGCCGAGGAATCCTCACCAATTCATCAATCCGTTCTTGTGCCGCGTCTGAGTCACCGGCAAGACATTCGTCAACCACAAGCTGGGACACGAATAAGCGAAAAAGTGTTCGCGCATCGGACCACCAAACGCGTGATGCTTGCTGTCGCGCGGCGATCAACGGATTCGGATGCAAGCGCCCGGCGATGCTTCCGATCACGGTCGTTTCGATGTACACGGTATCCATTTGAGCATTGCATCATCGGCGAACGGCGGTGGTCA
>NZ_JANZKV010000036.1:0-11751 GCF_025060895.1 Stieleria sedimenti
CCGTAAGGCCTCGGGCAGCGTCGGAATGCCCGGCCGCTTACGCGTCGCGGCTCACAAAAACGACAGCCCGCTTGCGCCCTGCCGCTAAAACCTCGTCAAACACAGGACATAAATCGTTCACGGCGTAGGGCAGAACCTGGGAACGAGTTGTGTTGACAGGCTGGAAGCCTATCCCACTTTGGGGCAGGGCTTAGGAGTCGATTTCGACGCGTTCGCCTTGGGCGTCGCGGCAGTCCATTTCCAGGTGCTCGGGGTACAGGCCTTCGCTGCCGAGGATCTGAACCGTCATGCCGCCGGTGTCTTCCATCTCCATCACGCTGCGGCGTTTTTGGTTGTTCAAGTGGGCCGCGACGGCATCGTTGACGCGAACGGTCACGCGTTGGATGTGTTCGTTCTTGACGGCCAAGGCGAGCATGCGGACGACTTCGATCGACATGCTCTCGGCGGTCTTGACCAACCCACGGCCTTCGCAACACGGACAATCTTGATAGATGCTGCGTTTCAAACTCGGTCGGATCCGTTGCCGCGTCATTTCGATCAAGCCGAACGGACTGGTCCGCAAGATCTTGGTGCGGGCTCGGTCACCGGCCATCGCATCACGCAGCGCCCGTTCGACTTTCCGCCGGTGGCTCTCTTTGCGCATGTCGATAAAGTCGTTGACAATCACCCCGCCCAGGTCGCGCAGTCGCAATTGACGGGCGATCTCTTTTGCGGCGGCCAAGTTCAACTTGAACGCGTTGTCTTCGGCCGACTTTTCGCCGCGAAAATTTCCGCTGTTGACGTCGATCGCGACCAACGCTTCGGTCGGATCGATGACGATCGAACCGCCGTTAGGCAGTTTGACTTGGCGTTGGTGAATTTTGACGATCTCTTGTTCCAGGTTGTACTTGTGGAACAGGGGTGAAGCACCGTCATAGAGTTTCAGCCGATCGACGACGCGGGGCATGACCATTTTCAAGAAGTCGCGGGCGTTCTCGAAAGCCTCTTTTTCGTCGATCACGATCTGGTCGATGTCATCGTTGTAGATGTCGCGAATCGTCTTGATGATCAGATCACTTTCTTCGTACAGCACGCCGGGTTGGTTGCCGCTTTTGACGCGACGGACGATCGTCTTCCACAACCGGATCAGATAGTCCATGTCACGGCCGAGTTCGTTTTCGCTGCGACCGGCGCCGGCGGTGCGGACGATAAACCCGAGCCCCTTGGGTGGACCGAGCGAGAGCAGACAGCGACGGAGTCGTTTGCGGTCGTCGTCGTCTTCGATCTTGCGGCTGACACCGACACGTTCCAGCGCGGGCATCAGCACTAGGTAACGTCCTGGGATCGAAATGTACGTGCTGAGCGTGGGGCCCTTGGTACCGATCCCTTCCTTGATGACCTGGACCAAGACTTCGTCGCCGCGTTTAAAGATTTCTTGGATCGGTGGTTTGATCCGCGGCCGACCGCCTTTGAACGCCCGTTTGGAACCGCGTCCGGATTCGCGGGCACGTTTGGCGGACGCTTCGGCCATTTCGTCCGATTCCCGCTTGATCTCTTCGGGGTCATAACCGCCTTGTCGAAAGTATTCCGGTTCGACATCGCTGATGTGCAGAAAGCCGTTGCGTCCGACGCCGAAGTCGACGAAGGCGGCTTGGATACTGGGTTCCAGGTTGACGATTTTTCCGCGGTAGATGTTTCCCGCAAAGGCTTCGACACTTTTGCGTTCGACGTACAGCTCTTCCAGTTTTCCATCATCCAGGATGGCGATGCGGCTCTCTTCGGGTTGGAGCACGTTCATCAACATTTCGCGTTTCATTTGGGCACCTCGTCGGTGGGTTCGCCGCAGTGCGGCGTTTGGTTTGCGATTGCTAAAAATTCGGGATCGGTGGTCGGAAACTCGCGTTTCAAAACCACTTCTGTTCGGGTGATTTGCGACCCGTGCGCGATCCAATCGGAACAGCCGATCAGATCCAGCACGTCGGTCGGTTTCAGGGTCGCCGCGTCACTGGCGGCCATCGAAAGTTCAAGGTTGTCGTTGAAGGTCAACGACACGATTTGTTCGGCAACGTTGAAGGTCACCGGTTTGTTTTTGCGATTCACCGTGACGGTGTCTTTGGCCAACAGGGCCTCGAGATCAGATCGGACGCGGTCGGCATCGATCGGGTCGGCGCCCAATTCCGGGTCCGGCCGGGTGATCACATACTCGGTGCGTTCCAGCTTGGCTTTGCCACTGTCCTCGGGTAGCAACTGCACGCTCTTGATGACCAGCCCGGGTTGATCATCGTGGTCCAGGCGTCGGAACAACTCCGGCGCCGAAAGTCGTTCGGCCAAATCGAGCTCGACGACTTCGTCCAAGCCGCTGATGCCGAGCGCCAGGGCGGACGGAAAACCGATGCGGGGTTTGGGATGAAACCCTTCGGTCATCGACAGTTGGAGCTGAGCGCGTCGGACCAACCGTTCCCAAAGCCGCGCCAGATCGCGGTGACTGGTCCACCGCAACAGCCCCGTTTTGGCAAAACGAACCCGATAGCGCAGCCGCAGCGGTTGATCCGCCGTCGCCTGGTCGGGCGCGTCGTGGGTCGTGGTGGTGTTGGCTGGCAGAGAAGGCATGGATGAGGGAGTCGGGAGGTGTGTTCAGGTCACGATCAGTTCCGGAACGTATTCGCCGAGTCGGTCCAGCAAATACAGATCGACATCGCGTGCGGCTTCGAGTTGCATGACGCGTTCGGCCATCTGTTCGCACTGGCCGATCGACACGCTGCGGATGGCTTTCTTGACGCGCAACAGCGACGACGGTGGCACGCTCAGGTGCCGGACGCCCATGCCCATCAACAGCAGTGCACGGGCGGGATTGCTGCTCATTTCGCCGCAGATCGAAAGGGGGCGGTTGTGTTCTTTGGCGACTTCGACGCAGCGCGCGATCAAGCGCAGCACGGCCGGGTCACTGGATTGATACAGGTCGGCGACGTACTCGTTGCTGCGATCCACGGCCAGGGTGTACTGGGCCAGGTCGTTGGTGCCGATCGACAGGAAATCGACTTCTTCGACGAAGCGGTCGAGCATCATCACCGCTGCGGGGACTTCGACCATCATCCCGACGGGGATGTTGCTGCGGTGCGGCGTGCCGGATTCTTTCAAGTCCTCGGCAACGACGTTGAGCAGCATCCGCGCTTGCCGGAACTCGGCCAACGTGGTGATCAGCGGGAACATCACACTGATGTCGCCGTGCACCGCGGCCCGTAAGATGGCCCGCAACTGGGGGCGGAACAGATCCAGATTGCGCAACGACAGGCGAATGCTTCTCAGGCCCAGAAAGGGATTGTGTTCGTATTCGGCCAGGGGTCGATGCCCCATTTTGTCGGCACCCAAATCCAGGGTGCGAATGACGACCGGCCGGCCTTCCATCTCGCGGACGACCTGGCTGTAGGCCTGGTAGTGGTCTTCTTCGCTCGGTTCCTCGGCGCTAGACAGATACAGAAATTCGGTGCGATAAAGACCGATTCCGTCGGCCCCGCGTTCGATGCAGGTGGTTGTTTCGTGGGGGAATTCGATGTTGGCGCTCAACCGCAGCGGCGTCCCGTCGATGGTTTCGGCGGGCAGATCGCGGAGTTCGGAAAGTTTGGCGGTCAACGACCGGCGTTCTTTCAAACGTTTCTTGTAGCTGGCCAGCGTTTCCGCATCGGGGTCCAGAATGACGCGTCCGCGGTCGCCATCGACGATGACCTTGATCCGATTGCCGACGCGATCGAGAAAGTTTCCGATCCCGACGACCGCCGGCAGTTCCAACCCTTTGGCGACGATCGCGGTGTGACCGCCGGGGCCACCGGTTTCGGTGCAGAACCCACGCACGTAGCGTCGATCCAGGTTGGCGGTTTCGCTGGGGGTCAGGACATGGGAGAGGATGATGACGGTTTCATCGAGATCGACCAGTCGGCTTTCCGAGACCGCACCCAGGCAGAACAGCAATTGTTTTTCGATGTCCAGGACGTCTTCGGCGCGATCGGCCAGCAGCGGGTTGTCCAGCTTGCGGAGTGCTTCGGCGTAGTTGTGCAGGACTCGGCTGACGGCGTAGGCGGCCGATTGGTGTTCCTGTTCGATGCGTCGCCGCAATTCGGCTTGCAGCCGCGGGTCGTGCAGCATCTGCAACTGGGCGGCGAAGATGTCTCCGGTGTGTTCGCCGGCAACGGCAGAGGTTTCCAGGCGATTGGATTCCAATCGGGTCGACACGCGGTCGACGGCATCGCGCAACCGAGCGAACTCCGCTTCCACTTCATCAGCGGCGAGCAGAGAGCGCGGGATTCGATAACCGGCAGCATCCAGCACTAGTGCTGGGCCGATCGCGACCCCGGGTGAGACAGGGATGCCTTGGAGTTCGACCATCGTGGTTCGAGGGCGCGGTGCTGATCTGCCGGTCGCATCAAGGCCGCGTGATCCTGGTAGGACAGACCGCGGGAGTCAACGTCGACGGCGCCGGGGGGCGGTGACATTGGCCAACGTTCTGTCGCGATCGTGCGCACCTGGCAGCGAGGCTCGGGCAGTTCAATCCGATCCATCGAGAGGTAGTTGTGTACGGGGGCGTGAAGACCGTCGCGTCGCGTCGATCTTCGAGCAGGAATGTAGGGGTATCGGGCGCTCTGCACGCGACGCCCTGTCGGCCGGGATCGATCGAGATCGAGCCGGAAGGGCGGGTCGCCAGAGCCGGGGTGCCTTCGTTTCGATTCAAGCAGGCGAGGTCGGATCGGTTTCTCTGACATCACCCGATTTGGCTCCGCTAGGGGCCGAATCGTTGTCGCCAGCTTCATCGAATCCGCGTTGAAAAAACTGCTCGATCGAATCGATTGCGTTTTCGGCGTCTTTGCCTTCAGCGGTCAAGGTCAACTCGGTGCCGAGTGCGGCGCCGAGCGTCAGTAGTGATAAGATGCTTTTGCAATCCACCATTTCGCCACCGCGTCCGATCAAGATCACGGATTCGAACTGGTTGGCCATCCGCACCAGAAGATCTGCCGGGCGTGCGTGCAGCCCTTGCGGATTGGAAACAACGACGGTGCGGCAAAGCGCTTTTGACATGCAAAAAGCGGGTCTGTATCGGGTGTTTAAACTGGATGGGGATTCGTGCACCGGTCGTCAACGAGCCGGCCGCTCAATCCATCAGCCGGTGGCAAACTGGTTGTCGTCGGCTTCTTGCAATAACTGGGTGATGTCCTCGGCTGACTTGCTCTGTTTGAGAAAGCGGCAGAACGTTTCGTCGCGCAGCTGACGCGAAATGTTCTCCAAGGCCCGCAGGTGATCGCCGGGGCGTTCCGGCGGGCTGATCAACAGGAAAAACAGCTGAACGCGTTCTCCGTCGAGCGAGTCGAAGTCAACGCCTTCTTCGCTGACTCCGACGGTACCGACCAGCTTTTGGACGCTGGGGTGTTTGGTGTGCGGAACCGCGACGCCTCGACCGATGCCGGTCGAACCGAGTTCCTCACGCTTCATAATCGCCGCGACGATGTCGTCGCGTTGTTCGGCATCGATCTCGCCCGACTCAAGCAAACATTGAACGAGCTCTTCGATCGCTTGCTCTTTTGTTTTGGCCTTGAGTTCGGCCTTGATCGACTGCGTACTGATGAAATCTGCAAACTTCATGGGGTGTGAATTTTCAATGAGTGTATCGGCAAACACGATGGTCTCGACTGTCAAAGCCGACTACTCGTCACTTGCCGGGGTTTCAATGTGTTTGTGTCCGGTGGCGCGGTGGCCAGTCTTTTTTTCCTTGATCCGGCGGAGCTGCTGCTCCACCTTCGGAATCGCCATGTCCAAGGCTGCGATCACCGTGCTGGCTTCCGCCGTGGCAACGCATTCTCCGGCATGCTCGATGGAAACTTGGATTTCGACCGCAGGCTTATCGGTGTTTTCCAGGTCAACGGTGACTTCAATCGCGTTGATTCGGTCATAGAGACGCCTTAATTTGACGGCCTTCTCCTGGATCAACTCCTGGTCACCTGGCTGAAGACTGCCGTGGCGAGCTGAAACACTTACCTGCATCGTTGCTACTCTCCGATCGATGTAATCCGACTCCGTCGCTGCCCGACTGGACGCGGTACGATGCCCAGGTCCTTGAATTCTCCTGCAGACAAAGCAATGCGCGACCGCCGGATCGTCAGAAATCCGACACGTCGTGACGACAGAGTGCTCCTGTTAAAACGCAAGCATACGCGACAGAACCGTCGACGGGTAGCGATCATTTTTGCAGATAGTCCGTTTGGGTGGTAACCCGTGGTGGGTTTCAACGGGCCAACGGCCCCACCTTTGGCCCTCCGCCCGCCGCAATCGCGCCAATTCATCCAGTCGGCCGAGTCGAATCAGCCGGCCAGTCCAGCCGGCCAGTCCAGCCGGCGAGAACCGGCGCCGTTGGCCAGGCCGCCAGGCTCCGCCGCTGCATCCGGCTCGGTCCGTCCGAAGGGGTGGGTCGATCGCCGTCGCCGCGGCGACCGCAGCGTGTCTTGCGAGCCGCTCGGCAGGCAAAATAACGGATTTGTCCCCTGCCAGGCCATTCAAATTCGGCTTTCCCGGCCAGTCCGCGGCTGCCTCAGAGAAGGGTCGGAGCGGAAAACCGTGCGATGCTCGCCGGACGGGAGTGGCGATCCTGTGCCGATATTGCTAACTTACCAGGCCAAAATCCAAGTCGGCGGTTGCCGATTTTTCATCTCCCCCTTTAGCCCCTGACCATCCATGGCCCGTAAGGTCGTCAGCCGAGCCGAAAAAGCTGCCGAGGCGGAAGCTGCCGAAAAGGCGCTCGTTTCGAAAAAGAAGAAGTCCAGCAAGCGAACCAAGGCGGCTGAAAACGTCAGGATGCGTCTTTACTGGGGCGTCTTCAGCCAAAACCTCAAACGCGTCGCCGTCTTCGATTTCGATAAAAAAGGCGAAGCCGAGAAACGCGCAAAAGAGCTGAGCAAGGGCGGCAAGTCGCCCCACTTTGTCCAAAAGGTCAAAGAAGAAATCAAAGTCGAGTGACCTGACTCGGCGAAACGGATGACATCGCGATGAAACGGGTTCCTGCCGAGTGGGAGCGGCAAGCCGCCGTTTGGATTGCTTGGCCCCACAACCACCACACTTGGCCGGACCGGTTCGCACCGATCCCGGATTGTTTTCGTCGGTTCGTCGGGTTGATCGCCGCGGCCGTCCCCGTCCATGTCGTCGGCCCGGCAGAACTGTGCGCGACAGCCGGCCTGCAGGGCATCGAAAACGTCACCTGGTTTGACATCCAAACCAATGACAGTTGGATCCGCGACTATGGCCCGACCTTTGTCGTCGACGGCTCCAGACGCGGCCACGCGATCGATTGGGGATACAACGCCTGGGGTGGCAAGTATCCGCCCTGGGATGCCGACAACGCCGCGACCGCGCAAATCATCCGGCACGCCGGCTGGGAACGAATCGCCGGACGATTGACACTCGAAGGCGGGGCGCTGGAGTGGGACGGCGGCGGGCGTCTGTTGACGACCACCGAGTGCCTGGTCACCCAGACACGCAACCCCGGTTGGTCGAAGCAGGCAATCGAAGAACATCTGCAGGACCTCACCGGCGCACGTGAGATCGTGTGGGTCGATGGCGGTGGATTGATCGGCGACGACACCGACGGTCACATCGACCAACTGGCACGCTTCATCGATCCCGAAACCGTCGTCGTCGCGGTCAGTGACGATCCAGATGATCCGAATCACGACGGACTGCAGCGTAACGAACAACTGTTGCGCGATTGGGCACAAATGACTTCGCCCACCGTGACCGTTCACCGTTTGCCGATTCCACCGGCCCGATTCATCGACGGCCAACGCGTCCCGGAAAGCTACTGCAACTTTCTGCGGTTGGGTCCGGACCGATTGCTGGTACCGACGTTCCGCTGCGAGAAAACTGATTCGTCTGCGATCGAGTTGCTCCGCCGGCTGGCCCGACAACAGTCGCCAGATGTCGAAGTGATCGGTGTCGACTGCCACGATCTGATCTGGGGACTCGGCGCCCTGCACTGCGCCAGTTGCAACCAACCGGCAGTTGAACAGGACTGACACGGAAGTGGGGCAAAAAGTGGGATGGTCAAAAAAATGGAGTCATTCGGAGGCCTGAGGAGTTTCCCATCGGGCAACGTCATTTTTTTGACCACTCAATCTTTTGACCGAAAACACAGCGAACAGCGTTTGTTTTCTGCACTCCTGGCTAATCATTCTGCCCCGGATCGTTCTGCCATTCCTCTCGGTCGCCGGCCCGAGCGACGAACGTCAATTTTAGCGCGACAGCTTCGCCGCCACCGCCTCCGCACCGCGGAGGGCTCGCAGGACGTTACCGCCGAGCACTTTGTGAACGTCGGCTTCGCTGTAACCGCGATTGAGCAACGCTTGCGTGATCAGCGGGTACTTGGAAACGTCCTCCAGTCCGGTCGGCAGCCTGGGGACGCCGTCGAAATCGGATCCGATGCCGACGTGATCGATGCCGGCGACGCGGATGATGTGTTCGAGATGGTCGACGACGTCGTGGATCGAGCCACGCGCCGATTCGTTGGCTTTCAGTTGGTCGGTGGGGACGACAAACTTGGAATAGAAATTGACCATCACCACGCCGCCGTTCTTCGCGACCAACGGTAACACGTCATCGGGCACGTTTCGCGGGTGATCGTTGATCGCCGCGGCGGAGGAATGCGAGAAAAGAATCGGCGCGGTGGAAACCTCGATCGCTTGTTTCATCACCGCCGGTGAGACGTGCGAGAGGTCGACCAGCATGCCGATGCGATTCATTTCACGGACGACCTCTTTACCGAATTCAGTTAGGCCGTCGTGCTGCGCATCGTCGGTCGCCGAATCCGCCCAAGGCAACGTCTTGGAGTGCGTCAGCGTCATGTAGCGGCAACCGCGATCGTACAACCGTTTCAAATTCGCCAGCGATCCTTCGATCGAATGGCCGCCTTCGATCCCCATCATGCAGGCGATCTTTCCCGCCCCGGCGATCCGTTCCACGTCGTCGGCGGTGGAGGCGATTTCAAACACGTCGGCGTAACGTTTCACCATCCGATCGACGATGTCGATTTGTTCCAGCGTTTGGATCAACGAATCGCCCGTGGTCGATGTACCGGCCGGCACATAGACCGACCAGAACTGAGCCTTCAAACCGCCTTCACGAAGCCGCGGGATATCGGTGTGCAGCTGCGGCTGCCGCGTGGCGATGTCGATTTGATCGAACGACGCTTGACCGTTTTTTCGGATCTCCCATGGCAGGTCGTTGTGTCCGTCGAACAGCAATCCCGCGAAGTGCACCCTGCGCCCATGATCGGTTAACACCAGATCCGGCATCGGCCCGGGTTCGACTGCCATCAAAAGCAATGGCATGATCCATGTCACGGCGAAAAAAGAGGCGAGGAAAGTTGCTCGCGATAACATGTCGCATCCGGTCGGTGAGAACGAGTGAACCCTGCCAGGCATCGTAGCCGGCCCATCGGTGACCTGCAACAAAAGCGACCGCATCAATCGTCGCCGGCAAAGAAGACCGCCAGCCAGACCGTCGGCTCTCGATCGGATGTCCATTGGACCCGATGTTTTCGATGTGCCGGGATCAACAGGAAATCCCCGGGCTTGAGGGTCAACGGTTCGGGATCGTCATCAAACAACAGCCTGGCTTCTCCGGCGAGCAAGGCGACCCATTCGTGTTCGTCTTGGTCATACCAAAAGCCGTCGTCGCTGGCTTGTCCGGTGGAGACGATCCGCTCGATCCGTACGTTTGACGACGACGCGAGCACGTCGACGCATTCCTTTGCGGTCGTTGCGGGCAACTCACTGAGCAGATTCGTGAACATCGTCTAGTGCTCCGTCGCTGCGATCTTCGATCCAACGCCCAAGGCAATTCTCCGCGATCACATTACGCTCCACTGCAGGGGATCGTTTGCCGATGGCGCGTCGGCCCCGGGCCTTCCTCCAATATCTTCACCACGGCATTGTCGGAAAGCGTCTCTCGAATGGCATATCCAAAAACGAACGTCGCCTGGCACTTCGGACAACGAATCATGGAGCCGATCAATGCGACGTCACCCCGCAGCCGATGGCCGTGGGGACATCGACAGAGTATTCGTTCGTTTTTCCCGTCCATCATCAAGCTCCCGCTAAGTGTTATCGTCACATCGACCTTCGCCGGATGTCCCCGTCTCCAATTCCGTCTCCGATTGCCTCAACCTCAGTTCAGGGGACCGTCCCAAATGAAGAGACGCACGCAGGGTAAATTTATTTGGTTGAATCCGAGATTTTTTCGATTCCACGTGCATCGATGGGTCGCCGATCATTGGAGGCAAGCATTCATTGCCCCCTAGACCAGGGCGTTGACTGGAATCAACAATTCAAGGTCAAGTCTTCGCCACCCGCTGATCCCCGTACCGGCATGTCGCAATGAGTCGTCCCAATCGCAAAGTGGTGATCGTCGGGGGCGGGTTTGCCGGGATCGAGGCGGCCAAGCGGTTGGGGAAATGTGATTGCGTGGATGTCATCATGATCGACAAAAGCAATCACCATGTGTTTCAGCCTTTGCTGTACCAGGTTGCGATGGCAGGCCTGGATCCATCGGACATCGCGTCACCGATACGTTCGATCTTGTCGTCCTATCGCAATGTGCGCACCTTGCTGGCAAAGGTAACCGGAGTGGACGTCCAGCAGCGGCTGGTCTACAGCGACGCGGGCAAGTTCGAGTTTGATTATCTGCTCGTCGCTTGCGGCGCCGTGCACAGTTATTTCGGCAACGACCAGTGGGAGCCGCACGCACCGGGATTGAAATCGCTTCCCCAGGCCACGGAAATCCGCCGTCGTGTGTTGCTGGCCTTTGAACAGGCCGAGCGGACCGATGATCCGACCGAACAGGACCACTGGATGACGTTTGTGATCGTCGGCGGCGGGCCGACGGGTGTTGAGTTGGCCGGCGCGATTGCCGAAATGGCTCGCTACACACTCAAGCGTGACTTCCGATCGATCGATGCGAGTTTGGCACGCGTGATCCTGGTCCAGGCAGGCGAGAGAATCTTGGAGCAGTTCCCCGACGATCTGTCCGAGTACAGCAAACAGGCGCTGGAAAGCATTGGTGTGGAAGTACGCCTGGGAGACCAGGTCACCCGGGTGACCGATCGCGGCGTTCAAATCGGTGATCATTTCTTGGATGCCAGGACCGTGATCTGGGCGGCCGGGGTTCAGGCGAGCCCGCTGGGCAAGTCCCTCGGAGTGCCGACCGATCGCAGCGGCCGCGTCATGGTCGAACCCGATTTGTCCATCCCGGGCCATCCGAACGTCTTTGTCGCCGGCGACATGGCATCGGCCAACGACGAAGACGGCAAGGGGTTGCCCGGCTTGGCGCCCGTTGCGATTCAACAAGGCCGCTACCTCGGCGAATTGATCAGCCGCGAAGCCCAATGCTACATGATCGATCGTCCCGCTCCCGAGCGGTCTCGATTCAAGTATCTTGATAAAGGACAGATGGCGACGATCGGTCGACGCCGCGCGGTTGCACAAAGTGGTCGATTCAAGCTGACCGGACGGTTGGCTTGGATGGCTTGGCTGTTGATCCACATTGCCTACTTGAACGGATTTCGCAATCGGACGTTCGTGTTCCTTTCCTGGGCATGGTCCTACCTGACGTTCGCACGCGGGGCACGCCTGATCGTCCCAAAAAACTGGCGGATCACGAAAACCCCTGCCCCGGCAAAGACACGGGCATAAGCGTTGGTGTGCAGGCTTGAGAGCAATACCGCTAAGTTAAGCGTCGTTTCTT
>NZ_JANZKV010000036.1:11800-34945 GCF_025060895.1 Stieleria sedimenti
ACTTAGCGGTATTGGGCTTGAGAGACCGCCCACTCGTTCCAAGGCTCCGCCTTGGAACGCGAGGACGGTGTGGCTCTGCCACACGCGGCTCACGCTCGGGAGGCGGGAGCCTCCGAGGCAGTGTGTTCCCAGGCGGAGCCCGGGAACCAGGGAAAGGACGTCGTACTACGGTCCGCGGACTGCGTCACACTCAATCGACGAGATCATTCGGATTCCTCTCGATTCGGCGGATCGTTTCGGGATTTCGCGATTCGGGCATCGATCTTGCACCTGCGCCCGCTGGTTCGGCGCGCTACCGTAGCGAATGACTTTACCCACGTCGCCGGAATAGGCGGTCGCCCTGGGGACCCCGTTTGTGCACACTTTCGCAACGACCGTGACACTGTCGCACACAACGAGCGCCCGCGGTCCCTGTTCGGCGGGCGTCAAGCAGTTGCCAGATTGGGCGAAACACTACGAAACAAGGAGAAGCGGATGGGATTTCGTGACGAATTGGAGCAGGATACCGTGGCAAGCCTTCCCCTGCGGGACGCAATCGTCGTGCAGCATGACACGACGGCCCTGAACGCGGTCAAATTGATGCGCGAAAAGTCACTCGGATGTGCGGTCATCGTCGACCCGGGCGGCACCCCGACGGGGCTGTTCAGCGAACAGTCACTCGTCGCCATGCTTGCACGAGACCTCTCGCTGGCCGATCATCCGGTGAGCGATTTTACCGACGCCGGTTTGCTGGTGGTCAAATCGAGCGATCCGGTTTCGCGTGTTTGGGACGCGGTGGAGCGAGATGGTCTGCGATTCGTTTTTGTGACCGATGACGAGGGCCGATTGATCGGAGTGACCGGACAACGTGGAATCGCGGAGTACCTTGCCGAGCGGTTCCCGCAACAGGTCTTGGTGCAACGACTCGGCAATACACCTTGGATGCAGCAACGCGAAGGAGCCTGACACAATGAACGGTACGCCCCCATCGGATCCAGACGATTTCGAAGATCCACTCAGCAATTACGAACCGACCCAATACCGCAGCGAGTTGCATCGCGTGTTGGCCGAAGAGGCGATCGATGACATGCAATCGACGCCCAGTGCTCAGGTAACGGTCGACACCTCGATTCGCGGGGCGACGAAGATGCTGAGCGAATTGAAGGTTTCCAGTTTGCTGGTCGTCAAAGGCGATACGTTGGTCGGAATCTTCACCGAGCGTGACGTCTTGGAAAAGGTCGCCGAGAATTATGTTGAACTGGCCGATCAACCCGTCGGCGAAGTGATGTCGGCGGATCCGACGGTGGTTTATGAAACCGACCCGGTGGGGATGGCGTTGGCGGGGATCGCCGTTGCCGGACACCGCCACGTCCCCGTCTTGAAGGTCGATGGGACGGTGATGGGAATCGTCAGCCCGAAACGCGTCCTGCGTCATCTCAGTCCATATTTGAATTGACCAACACGAGCCCGACCTGTTAGCGGCACGGCGCGAGCCGTCCGGTCGCGCTTCGAAAACACCGTGAAAGACCGGAGGGCTCGCGCCCTACCGCTAACAAAAAACACCCCGCTTGGCTTCAAAGTAGATCGCATTGGGCTTGCGGGCTGTCGATTTANNCGTCGCGGCTCACAAAAACGACACCCCGCTTGCGCCGTGCCACTAACATCAACGCGGGACGCGGTCGCGTTACGGTGCGGCGATACAATATAGTTTCGAAGCGGTGCGGAAGTAGACGGCGGCGTCGGCGATCGCCGGTGTCGACCAAGTCATTTCGTTGATCTCGTTGGTGCCGAGCACGTTCAACTCGTCGCCAGTCGCCAACACGTAAGTCGTTCCGCTGGTGTCCACACAGTACACTTGATCTGAATCGGTCCAAGGGGAAGACCAGAACGCTCGGGCTCGGGGCACGCGGGAGCGATAGACGGTGCTGCCCGTTTCGGCATCGACACAGTGGATCACTCCGCTGCGTCGTTCCAGCAGGTAGAGCTTTCCGTTGCAGTAGGCTGGCGACGCCATTTGAATGCCCGATCGCTCAATTTTCCAGGCCACATGCTCGGTTTGTGACTGGCCGGCGGGCGGCGTGATGTCGCCGTTGCCGCCCGGCTTGATCGCGAACAGGAATCCGCCGCCGTCGTCGGCACCGCCCCGGTTGCGGTATTCCGTTCCGACGTACAGTCGATCGCCGACGGCCAAGGGAGTCGCTGAGCTGCGGCCTTTCTCCATGTCCAGCTTCCACAACAGGGTTCCCGTCTGGGGATCATACGAACGGTAGTGCATGCCGCCGACGATCAGTTCGTTGCGCCGACTGTTGCTCCAGAGGATCGGAGAGCTGTATTGCGACTTCTCATCGCGATCGACCCGCCAGACTTCGTCGCCCGTTTGGGCGTCGATCGCGACCAGAAACGACTGCTGCTCGTTGTCCACTTGCAGAAACAGCTTGTTGTCGAACAACACCGGCGAGCTGGACGTTCCCCAGCCGGCGCGCATCGGGTAGCTGCCCAGGTCTTTTTCCCAGACCTTGTTGCCCGCCATATCAAAACAGTACAGCCCGGTCATGCCGAAGTAGGCATAGACGTGCCGGCCATCGGTCGCCGGTGTCTCCGTGGCATAGGTGTTTGAACTGTGCCGTCCCATCGTCGGTCGGCCCTCGCGGGCGGTTTGTCGCCAAATCTCTTTTCCGGTCGTGGCGTCGAGACAGATCACCTGCCAGCGATACGTCACGCCGGTCAAGTCGTCACGCCGGCTGCCCCCGCCACCGCTGTATTCCTCCGGTCCGGTGGAAGCGGATTCGGTCACGGGAACGGCCGCGGTCAAAAAAACCTGATTCTCCCAGACCACCGGGCAGGACCAACCCTCGCCGGGCACCTCGACCGACCAGCGGACGTTCTCCGTTTCGCTCCAGCGTTGGGGATGTTGCGTGCGGGCGATCCCGTCCATTTGGTCGCCCCGAAACTGCGACCACCGGTCGGCGGACGCGAGGTTGCACTGGGTGGTCGCTGTGAGGGCTGTCAGGCAGCCGATCACGAGTTTCGTCGCAAATGTCATCGTTTCGCACATTCCGTATTTGAATTTCAACAGTCGTTTCGGTGCAGGCCCTGCAAGTGTAGGCAATCGGCCAGTGCATGGTCCGTCCCGTGTGCTGTCCAATTCTAAAAGGTGCACGGAAATGCCAAAATGTGCATGATCCATCTCGTGAGAGAGGCTCTTTCGTTAAGGTGAGTGCCCGTCGGCTCGCGCCAGACGGCTCACTGATTCGCATAGACAGTCTCTCGATGTTTCCGACGGAGTTCCCCATGCCAAGACCTGCCAAAAGCCTCGCGTTCGTCATCCCGGTGGCGGTTGCGATGACGTGGGTGATCGGTCGCGAACCGGAACCCGGCACGCTGCCGCCTTCGACCCTCAACACCGACGAAGAGATTTTGTTCTATCCGACCTACGGTCGCTTTGACGAACAGACTCAGGTGTGGCGGTTTGAGGTACACGGCAAGGTGTATGAACCCGAAGACAGTTCGTTCAAACGGCGGCTGCTGATTTCGGCTCTGAAATCCACGGTGCGTGGCGATGCCAAGATCGACAAGGATGCGATTTTGTCGGATCGAATCCGACCGTTTCTGGTGGACAACGAACGCGGCAAATCAGTCACCATCGATCTCGCCGGAAATCGATTTGCAGCGGGCGTCTCCGCAGCCAATGGTCATTTTCGTCGTTCTTTGGTCTCCGGCGCCACGGGATTGGGTGTCGATCCGAAGCAGATCGGCGGGCCGCCCAACCGGGTCTTGAACGTCAAAGCGGTTCTGCCTGCTGGTGATTCCAGGACGTTTGACGGACGCATTCACTTGATCGCCCCACGCGGTGTTTCGGTGATCTCCGACATCGACGACACGATCAAGCACTCACGGGTGACTGACAAGTCTGAATTGTTGCAAAACACGTTCACGCGAGCCTTTCGGGCGGTGGAAGGCATGCCTGAGCTGTACGCGGATTTGGCTGACGTTGACGTTGCATTTCACTATGTCTCGGGCAGCCCTTGGCAACTGTATCAGCCCTTGGAGTCGTTCTTCGCTGACCAGGGATTCCCGAAAGGCACCTATCACCTGAAGCACTTTCGATTGACCGATTCCAGCGGACTCGGCTTACTTTCCTCCCAGCGGGCAACCAAACTCGCCGCGATCGAGCCGTTGTTGGGTTCGTTTCCGGAGCGACGATTTATTCTGCTCGGCGATTCGGGGGAACACGACCCGGAGATTTACGGCCAGCTGGCGCGCGACTATCCCGACCAGATCGCCGGGATCTTCATCCGCAATGTCACGGCATCTGATCGGACGGACGGCCGATTTCAAACGGCGTTTGAACAAGTGCCTGCGGATCGCTGGCGATTGTTTGACGATGTTTCTCAAATTCGTGACGCGGCCGTTGAGTTGGCCAAGTGACGCAGCGTGTCCGTCCGCCGGTGGCGTCCGTCCGCCGGTGGCGTCCGTCCGCCGGTGGCACAGTTGTTGCATCGTGGCAAACGCTTGGGTCACCCACCGTTTTCAAGGTGATCAGCGGACAAGGCGTTAGCGGATTCGACGCTCAGACGGGGCGACGTTCTCTTTTTAGTGCGAGGACCCGGTTGATGCCTGAGTCGAGCTTCTGTTTCTGATAGATTCTCCCATAATGTTGGCGCTGAGAATTGACCGCTTTCAGTTTATCACTCGACCTAGCGCGAGCACGCTCGCTGTCTGACCGTGTCACGAAGGAACACACACCATGTTGGAATTCATTGTTTTCGTCGCAGTCACCGTTCTGATCGCAGCTTTGTTTCGGCCGTGCACCTGTGACACACACTTTCGCACGCTTTTCCGCACACTTTGTGTCGTCGGGGCATTGTCATTGGCATTCTCGCCGGTGACGGCGTTGGCACTTCAAGACACCGGCGATGCGGCCTCCCCAGCGGACACGACGACAGCCGTGGACGAATCCACGTCGACGCCCTCCGGTTCAACGGTCGAGGGTCTGTCCGATGCCGGCATCCCCTGGATCTCCTACTTGATTCCACTGCTCGGTGTCGCCGGTCTTGTCTTCACCTATTGGAAAACCACGTGGGTGACGAAACAGGAAGTCGGCGGAGAAAAGATGGCACGGATTGCGGCCAACATCTCCGAAGGTGCGATGTCGTTCCTGAAGGCGGAGTACTCGATCCTGGCGGTGTTTGTGGTCGGGGTGGCCATCTTACTGGGATACGCCGGCAGCACCCAGGGCGAGTCTTCGTCACCGTTGGTTGCGCTCTCGTTTGCCTCCGGCGCGATCTGTTCGGCATTGGCCGGATTCATCGGTATGACGGTGGCCACCAAGGCGAACGTGCGGACGACCAACGCGGCGAAGACCAGTTTGGGAAAAGCGCTGGAAGTCGCCTTTGCCGGCGGCAGCGTGATGGGCATGGGCGTCGTCGGGCTGGGCGTACTGGGATTGAGCATTCTGTTTGTGGTTTACGCCAGCATGTTTGGCCTGGATACCCAAGCCAGCCTCACCCGCGTCATCACGGTGTTGACGGGATTCTCCTTTGGTGCGTCCTCGATCGCGTTGTTTGCCCGGGTCGGCGGCGGGATTTACACGAAAGCCGCCGACGTCGGTGCGGACTTGGTCGGCAAGGTCGAAGCGGGGATTCCCGAAGACCATCCGTTGAACCCGGCCACGATCGCGGACAACGTCGGCGATAATGTCGGTGACGTGGCCGGCATGGGAGCGGACTTGTTTGAGTCCTATGTCGGTTCGATCATCGGCACGATGGTCTTGGGCGGTGCGTTTTTCACCGTCTTTAACGAAGCAGGCCTGGATGAGTTCGGCGGGCTGTCGGCCGTCCTGTTACCGTTGGTCCTTGCCGGCGTCGGAATTCTGACTTCGATCGTCGGGACGTTTTTTGTGAAAGTGAAAGAAGGCGGCAATCCGCACCACGCCTTGAATTACGGAGAATTCGGCTCCGCGGCCATTCTATTGCTGCTGACCTATCTGATCATCAAGTTCATGCTGCCGGCCACTTGGACCGTCGGTGAAGGTGCCGGCGAGTTCGTTTACACCAGCAGCGGCGTGTTCTTTGCCATTCTGTTTGGTCTGGCCGCGGGTCTGGGTATTGGAAAGATCACCGAATATTACACCGGCACGGGCACGCGGCCGGTCATCTCGATCGTGCGTCAGTCGGTCACCGGGCCGGCGACGACCATCATCGCCGGACTGGGTGTGGGCATGGTCTCGACCGCGATTCCGATCCTGATCATCGCCGCTGCCATCATCGGTGCGTACTCGATGGCCGGTCTGTATGGGATCGCGATCGCCGCGGTCGGCATGCTTTCCAACACCGGCATCCAATTGGCCGTCGACGCCTACGGACCGATCTCCGACAACGCCGGTGGGATCGCGGAAATGGCAGAACTGCCCGCCGAGGTTCGGGGACGAACCGACAAACTGGACGCGGTCGGCAATACCACCGCGGCGATCGGAAAGGGATTCGCGATCGGCTCGGCCGCGTTGACCGCATTGGCGCTTTTCGCCGCCTACATCACCGCGTACAACGCGTCGCACGTCGAAACGCCCATCTTGGCGATCAGCATTACCAATCCGTTCGTGATGGCGTCGCTGTTTGTCGGGGGCATGTTGCCGTTCTTGTTCTCGGCGCTGTCGATGAATGCCGTCGGCCGCGCCGCGATGCGGATGATCGAAGAGGTGCGCCGGCAGTTCAAGGACATCCCTGAATTGAAGGCGGCTTTAAAAGTCATGAATGACAACGACGGGAAAGAATTCGAAGCGTGGTCACAAGCCGACCAGGAAATCTTTCAAGCCGCCGATGGAAAAGCGGAATACGGCAAGTGCGTCGCGATCTCCACGCGTGCTTCGATTCGCGAAATGATCGTTCCCGGTCTGGTCGCCGTGCTGGTTCCCGTCGGCTTCGGTTTCCTGCCCAAACTGTTCGGGTTGGCGGGGAATACCAACGCGTTGATGTTGGGCGGGTTATTGGCCGGGGTGACCGTCAGCGGCGTTTTGATGGCGCTGTTCCAGTCCAACGCCGGTGGTGCCTGGGACAATGCCAAAAAGATGATCGAGGAAGGCTACGAAGTGAACGGCCAGATGTTGGTCAAGGGAAGCGAAGCTCACAAGGCAGCCGTCGTCGGAGACACCGTCGGCGACCCCTTCAAAGACACGTCGGGTCCTTCGTTGAACATCCTGCTGAAACTGATGAGCGTCGTCGCCCTCGTGATCGCTTCGCTGATCTAAAGTGGGGTAAGCATCCTGCTTGCCACCGTCGCCGGATCTGCCGGCGAAAACGGCGGCTTGAATCGGCGAACTATGTTGTTCTGTTCAACCCCGTTGGGGTTGGCGGCCGGATGGTGACCGGATCTTGGGGTGCGCTAACGCGACCCCAAGCTTTGTTGTGGCACGCCGCTGGCGTGAAACCGCTGGTGCGATTGGCGTCCAGAGTGTTCCCATGGCGGGAGCCCGGGAACAAGTCAAGTCGGTCTACAACTCTCCAGCAATTTTATCGGGATGCCCATCGTAAAGAATACCCACGGATAGCAGCGCGAACCCACGGATGACAGGGTGCAAGAAATCCGTGGGTTCGCGCTGCTATCCGTGGGCCCAGTAATTGAATCATCGTTCCGCAAGCTACAGCCTGACCTTCGTCCGCTCGACAAACGCAAGGCTAAATTCAAATCGCAAGGCCTTGCAGCGTTGCGATCGTTTGATTGATCTTAGCGAGGTTGGATTGGGATTCCGAAACACGTTCGTCGTCGACGCGGACCGCTTGGATCGCGTCGGCGGTTTTCGTTTCCAATGCCGCGACCATCGCGGTGGCCTCGGCAATCTTCTGTTTCAGCGATTGCTGCATCGTCAACAAGCCGGATGCCCTTTCTTCGCTTTCGGCAACACCAACGATCGCGAGCTGTTCGGCCTCCGTTTTTGCCACCAAATCGGCTCGATCGGCCTCCAGTTGTTTCGTCTTTTCCGCGGCAGCCGTTTTCAATTGGCTGACCAGGGCGATCAACGTCGCATCATCACTGGCAAGTTGCAACGCCTGCTCGGCGTTGGTCACCGCATCGTTGAGTTTGACGATCAGCTGATCCAGCGTTTCCACACCTGCCGCGGCGGTTTGCTTGGCTTCGGTCGCGCTGGTCGCTGCGGCCTTGGCGGCTTCCATCGCCGCGATGGCGGTCTTGTAATCGACGTCATTTTTGGCAAGTTCCGCTTGCGCTGCGGCGAATTCTGCCCGCGCCTGATCGGCGTTGGACTGTGCCACGTCCGCGGCTTCTTGTGATGTGGCGCGTTGGGCTTCGTGAAGCGCGAGTTGTTGCTCGCTGTCCAGCCGTTGTTGGTTCAGCATCTTCAGCTCGCGATCGAATTCGATTTCGGCAGTCCAACGCGACACGGCTTGCCGGGCGGATGCGACAGCGGCGGCGGCCTGATCGTGGGCTTGCTTGGCAACGTGGAACGCGTCTTCGGCGGGCGTCAATTTTGCCACCAGCGTCTGTTCGATCTGCCGCGCGCTGGCGGACGCTGCGGCTGTTTCATCGGCCACCGGTCGCGCCGAATCGAGCGTTTTTTGGGCCTGCTGCAACGCAGCGAATTTGGTCGCCGCGATCCCCTTGGCGGACGTCATTTCGCTGACCTTGGTGTCCGCGGTCGTGCGAATCGTTTGGGCGGCGGCGATCAGGTTTTCATCATCGGGCAACTGTGCCGCGGCGGCGGCGGCCTTTTCGGCCGCCTCCTTCAATATCGGTACGCTGATGGAAAGTGCGTCGACCGCAGTGCTGGCGACCGTATTTTCATTGGCCGCCTGTGTCATCGTCGCCTGAGCGGCGGCCAACGCGGTTGCCGCACGATCCGATTCCAGTTTCGCTTCGACGGCGACCTTCTGCGCAGCGGCGATTTCGGTGCTGATCTGCTGCAGCGCGGACTGAGCAGTCAGGTAAACCTCTGAGATCGGTTTGAATTCCGATTGGGCTGCCAGCAGCGACTCGTTGGCATGCTTCAGTCGCGTCTCCAGCAACGGCGCGTTGCTCACCAACTGACCCAATCGCGCGCCGTCGGTCGAATCGTAAACGCGGATTTCGCCGCTGAAGTCGCCGGAGATCGCGCGGTGGGTCTCGTCACAGTAAGTGGCCTCCAACGCCAAATCGCCGAACGCTTCAAACGCGAGTTGCTGGGTTCCATTTTGGTCCCAGGTTTTCGGGGTCCGGTCCCGTCCGCACGAGAACAAGCGGCCATCGCGAGTGAATTCGACGCTCAGCGCTCCTCCGCCATGTGCGCCCCAATTCTTTACGGCCCCGCCGTTTTCCATTTCCCAGAGACGAATCGTCGAGTCTTCACTGCTGGATGCCAGGAGGTTGGAATCGCTGCGCCAGGAAACGCTGGTGACTGCCGCGGTATGACCTTTCAGGGTCAGATACTCGCGGCCCGTCCAGCCTTCCCAAACTTGCAAACCACCGTTGCGATCACCCGTGGCCAGCAACACGCTATCGGGGCTGAATTCCAACGCGGTGATCCAATCGGTATGTTTGCGAATTTCGTGCAACAGTTGGCCTGTCTCGGTGGCGTAGATGCGGACGACGCGTTGCGGTCCACCGAGCGCGATCAGGGTTTGATCGGAACTGATGTCGGCGGCCAGGACCTCATCCAATTCGTCGCCGATCTCGATGATTCGTCGGCCGCTGGGGATATCCCAAACGACGACCCGCCCGCTGGCTCCGGCCACACCGCCACCGCACAGCAACAGCCGGCCGTTGCGGCTGAACTTTAGAACCCGCGGCGTTCCCTCGGGAAACGGCAGCACGCCGAGCAGTTCGAGTGTTTCGGTGTGGTAGAGCAATACCTGTTTTTGACTGCTGACGGCCGCCAGCGGTGCCCAGGGACTGGTCGCCAGGGCGTCGATCGCGGTTCGGTCGGGCGTAAATAAAACGGGTTGTAGACTCAATCGCGCCGGCAGGGGCACGGTTTCTGGACGCGCGGTCGACGGTGCCGCCAGCGCCAAGTCGAACTTCTTTTTCTTGGCCGCTTTGGCCGAACTTCCCGCATTCTCGAGGACGCCGCCATCGATCCACTTGCGCAGCGTCTCGATCTTCTCGTCGGCAATCTTTGGCGATTCCGGCGGCATCGACGGCTCGTCCTGGTGGGTGACCAGGGCATACAAATAGCTGGCCGACGCGTCACCCGGTTCGATCACTTCGCCGGACGCACCGCCTTGCATCAGGGCGCTGTAGTTGGTCAGGTCCAGGTCGGCGCTTTTCTTATCCGGGTTGTGACACGACGCGCATGCTTGTGCAAAGATCGGGCGAACATGGTCGTCAAAGGTGATGACCGGCGGCTTCTTCTCTTCGGCATTCGCGGGAAGCGAAACCGGCAGAATCAGGGTCAGCAGAAACAGTCGTCGTAACTTGATCATTGCGGTCATCTTAGTGGTTGAACACGAACTCTCGTGAATTCAAAAGCGCCCAGAAGATGTCGTCCAGGGTCACTTTGACGTCCGGCGAGGTGGCAATCGCTTCGCCCAGTTTTTGTTTTTCGATGTCGGTGGGTTTGCGTGTCAGGCAGCGGACATAAAGCTCGTCAACGATCTCTGCCGGTTGTTTGCCTTCGGCCAATCGCCGCTCGACAAGTTTGCCTTCGCCGATTTTGCCGCCGACGGTTTCCCCGTTGAGCAGGTGCAGGGCTTGTGAAAGATTCGGTTCGATCTGGACTTCACAGGAACAGACACTGGCGCGGGTTGCCCGGCCGAACGATGTCAGGAAATAGGTGCTGGTGTTGCCGTTGGAAATCTGAACGGCCCGGGCACCCAAGGGAAGTCCGGCGAATTTGTTCTTGGTGTCGGTCGCTTGCGTGATCGAATCGAGCAGGATTTCGGAACGAATCCGGCGCAGCGAAGCGTGAGAGAAATTGCGATCATCACGCTTGTTCGTTTCGTTGGTCGCGGTGCTCAACTGATAGGTTCGTGACGTGCAAATGTCGCGCACCAACCGCTTGAAGTCATAGTTGTATTCGATGAATGATTCCGACAGCGCGGCCATCAATTCCGCGTTGACCGGCGGATTACTGACCCGCACATCGTCGACTTCGTTGATGATCCCTTTGCCGAAGAAATGATTCCAAACGATGTTGGCGAGGTTCGGCGCGAAGTAGGGGTTGTCCTTGGACGCCAGCCAATCGGCCATCACGGCACGCCGATCTTTGCCGGCGACATCCGGCGCTTCGGAGCCGAGGAATTTGGGCGCCATGACACGGCCATCGACGGGATGCTTCACCTCACCACCGCCGCTGTTGAAGACGATGGTTTCGCGTGGATCTTCGGCCTGCTTGCGGCCGATCTGTGAAAAGAACGCCGCAAAGCTGTAGTAGTCATCCATCGTCCAACGGTCGAAGGGATGATTGTGACACTGGGCACACTGAATGCGCATCCCCATGAACACTTGAGCGACATTTTCGGAAACCTTCAGCGGATCGGTTTCCATCTGGTAATAGTTGGTCGCTGCGTTTTCGAATGTGCCGCCGCTGGCACTCAGCAATTCTTGCACCATCTTGTCGATCGGGACTTCGGCGGCCAGTTTCTCTTGCAGCCAGTTGTAATACCGCAGCATCGGTTTGTAGGCGATCTGCTGCGTGGTACGAATCATCAGCAGCTCGGCCCATTTCATCACCCACAGCTCGACGAACTCTTTGCGGTCTAGCAGTTCATCGACCAACTTGTCGCGTTTCTTCGGATCGTCGTCGGCCACAAATCGCTCGTATTCTTCGATCGTGGGAAGCATTCCGACGATATCCAGCGTCGCCCGACGCAAGTATTCTTCGTCGCTGCAGATGTCCGAGGGATTGATCCGCAGCTTGCGTAGTTTCGCGTGAATGTGCGTGTCGACGTAGTTGAAATCTTTGGCATCGTTCCACTGGAACTGCAGTGCCTTGGGCAACACGATGACGTGAGATCCGACCGTATGGGTGTCAAAGCGGGCCATGATGAACGCCTCGCCCCGATTGGCGGCGGTCACCATGCCGTCGGCGGAGATCGGCGCCGAGTTGTCGTTATTGGAGAGAAAGGACGCGAGCGACGTGACGTCGCGATCGGTTCCGTCGGCGTAGTGGGCGCGGACGCTGACACGCTGCGTCGTGCCTTCACCATCCAACACTGCGGTTTCCGGAAACACTTCCACTTTCGTCACCCGGGGAACTTCGCCGGGATCATTTGCCGCACCGGCCTGATGCCACCGCAGCAATGTTTGGGCATATTCGCTTTCCATTGCGAATCGTTTGCCGCCGGTGTGGGGAACGGATCCGATCGATTTTTGGATCAACAAGCTTTCTTCCGGAAGCGACAAATTGATTCGCCGGCCGGGAAACTGCCGCGTCAAGCGAAAATGATCGCCGTCGGGATCGTAACCGAACAGCGAGAGCATGAAGCCGTCTTTTCCCCGTGCCGCGCCGTGACAACTGCCCGTGTTACAGCCGGCTCGCATGAAGATTGGCATCACATCCAGTTTGAAACTGACCGGCGGTAGAGAGCCCGAGTCCTTGACCACGACCGGCAGAACTGTCTGGTGACTCGCATACTCAACCTTCAATTCGGTGGAACCATCGGTTTTCGGATAGATCACGTTGGACTCCAGCCGCGCCAGCGTGGCGTCGCCGAGCGAGAAGGTTGTCTGGTCGGTGACGTCCTCCGTGATGCCATCGGCAAACACGGACTGGACGATCACCGATTGATGATCTCGCGCGGTCGTCAGATCGATGTTCGGCGGATAGACGCGTATCGAGACCGGAACACGCGTCTCGGTCAAACTCGCGGGCTCGACCGCCGGCGATGCGGTGACGACGGCGATCAACGCGGCCAAAGCGAGGTAGGGTTGTGGTTTCATGACAAGGGTTCGCGACTGCATCCGAAAGGGCTGGAGGATGAGTGGTGGTGGAGATTGGCGGTGGCGACGCTAAGGCTGTTCGGATCGTGATTCTTGGCGTTGCTGAGCGGCCAGCCGCAGTTTTTCCAATCGTGAGAGGGGTTTGGTTGGCGGCGGCTCGGGAGCCTTGGCCGGTTCAGGCGGAGTCTGGACGGTTGCCTCCGGCGTTGGTGTCGGTGTGGGGACAGGTTGGGTGACCGGCGTCGGAAGCGGAACGTCGATTTGCAGTTCAACGTTCCCCGCGCGACTGACAATCGCATCGCCGTTCTGCGGAATGGTCACTTGGCAAAACAGCGTGTGTTTTCCGACGGGGCTGTCGCCTTCGGTCGTGACCTTGAATGTCAACTCGGTCGTGTCTTTGGAAAACGACATGGGTTCGATCCCGACCTTGGGCGGCATGCCGACCAACTCCGCCTTCGCCTCTCCCTCAAATGCCGTGGCGTGATTCAGCTTGCACAGCAACAACGTTTCTTTGCCCTGTTCGCACGCCGCCCGCTGCAACTCGAAACGAACGTAGGCGTCTGTGATCTCCAGTGGCGTCAATTGCGATGACGCCCACATCCCTTGCGAGGTCGCCAGGGCAAACACCTTCCAGTTCTTGATCTCGGCCGCCCCGTTGGCGTTGATCGGATACAGGACTTCCGTTTGCCCCTTGGGCAGGTTGACGCTCGGGCCGGCCCCGACTCCCGGTGGGCGGTAGGGCAATTGGACTTGGATGTCTTCGTCCCAGCCTTCCTTTTTGTGGGCGATGATCTTCAAGTTCATCGATCCGTCTCGAACCAGCGGCACTTTGGGTACCTCGATCTCGATCCGGAACGGCACTTCATCGACAACTGCCACGGCAAGTTTGTCGACGTCTTTCCAGCGGTAGAGGGATTGATTGGGTTCGCCGATCAGGTAGTCGGCACGATTGACGAATCCGCCGCGAATGGGCTGGTTCGGGTCGGCGTGTCTGGCGAGAAAGTCGATCAAGGCGCCGCTCAGTTGTGCGTCGGTGGCGGCTTCGAAAACAACGGGCATCGTGTTTTGGTTTGCCGGCATCAGATCACAATGCATCGTCAGTCCTGCGGGCAAGTGTTCGGCCAGCAACACCAGGTCGCCGCCAAAATTCATCCGATTGGCGGTGATCAAGGTGCCGAATCGGTTCCCCTTGGGCACAAAGACCTGTTGACGGTACTGCCCATAGCGTTCGTTGCGGGGAATACCGAGCGTGAGGGCTGGCTGAACGGCTTGAAACTCGATCCGGTAGACCAAATCGGGACCGCCGCGGCCCAGGTGGTCGTTCACCCGAATCACATATTCTGCGTCTTCGGGAACGGTGAACCGCAGGTAGGCGTCGGGACCTCGCGAATCATCATTGCCGGCGAGGTGGCGTCCGTCGGCGAAGTAAAGATTCAGCACGGGGTCCAGCCCGGAGCGAATGCGTCGCGCGAAACACTCCACCTCGTAAACCTGTCCTTTTTTGGCGGTGAACTTGAAGCAATCGACGTCGCCGGCGGTTTCGATGATGCCGTTGAACGCGAGCGGCAATTCGACCGGTGTCCCCTGGCTGATTTCGTCGTTCGGTTCCTGTTCGAACGCATTTGCATGCTCAAACAACCGGAACGGGTTGGGCGTGGGTGAAACGCCGCCTTCGTCTTCGGCAAAGACTCCGAAATCGGTAACCGGATTGGCGGGCAGTTGAACCTTGTTGGTCAGTTCACCGGCAGGCATTCCCAGGAAACGCACGTCGATTTCATCGCCCATCTTTCCCCCGGCGGGAAACGGCACCTTGGGTCGCGGGAAGGTGCCGACGTGAAGTCGGTAATGGTTGCCGGCTGCATAAGCGCTTTCACGCACTTCGATGAAATAGGTTCCATCGGCGGGAGCGATGATGGACGCAAAGCCGTCTTGCAACGCCAGTGCGGTGTCGTCGTTGGTCGCAAGCTCGAATCGTTTTTCGTCCAGGATCGCGACGTACGGGTCGAACATCGCGGTGCTCAATCGCATCGCGACGATTTCGACCGAGATCCGCTGTCCCTGTTTGGCATCCACCGAAAAGTAGTCGACGTCTTCGTTGGTGATGCTTCCATTGACGACATGCCCTAGCGTGATCGTTTGCGGCGTGTTGAAGTCACTGTTGGGTTCCACTTCGTCGACCACCGGCAAATCCTCGATGTACAAGGTGCGGTAGTCCGAAATGCCCGTGGCCGTTCGCACCTGCGCGACGTGTTCGCCCAAGCGACAGTTCGGTGCGACGCGGACTTTGACTTTGGCGTTGTTGCCTTCGCCCCTGACTTCCAACACCTCCAGGCCGCTGTCGTAGAACAAGACGCCTTGGATGTCAGCTAGGCTGGACCCGTTGAACGTCAATTCATGTTCCGCCCCCCGTTGGATCCCCCGCGGGGTGACGCTGGTCAGTCGCGGCGACGCGGCTGGGCAGACGCCACACAACGAGACGCCGCTGAAGATCGCCAGCGCGACGAGAATTCGGCACAAAATGGACATGCACAGTTTCCGGTGAAGTAATCAGTGGGAGAGGCTTCCGGCCTGTCAGTTCACGCGACTCGTTCCCAGGCTCTGCCTGGGAACGCGATGGCTGGCCGGCTCTGCCGGCATACTTTCTGGAGTCGGCAGGCGGAGCCTGGGAACTAGGGCTTCGCAGGCCCTTGCTAGGCGATCAGATCCTTGCGGACGGTGCCGCCGTCGACGATTTCGATCGGGCGATCGCCCGGGGCCATCAACTCCTTGTCGGCGTTGATGCCCATGCAGTGATAAATCGTGGTGGCCCAGTCGGCGACGTCCAACGGGTTTTCGTTCGGTTCGCTGGCCGTCGCATCGGAGGATCCGTAGACGATGCCGGGGCGGATGCCGCCACCGGCCATGACCACGCTAAATACCTTGGGCCAGTGATCACGGCCCGCCGTTGCGTTGATTTTTGGCGTTCGGCCGAACTCGCTCGCCAGAACGACCATCGTTGAATCCAACAGCCCCCGCTGATCCAGGTCGCGGATCAACGTCGCGTAGGCCTGATCGAGCTTGGGAACCTGGCCTTGGATGCCACCGAGGATGTTGTCGTGCATGTCCCAGCCGCCGTAGGTCGTCGTTACAAATCGCACGCCCGATTCGACCAATCGCCGGCACAACAACAACCGCGAACCGGCATCGTTGCGGCCATACTCGTCGCGGACTTTGTCGTCTTCTTTGTTGATGTCAAACGCCTCGCGCGCCTTGTCCGAATTGATCATCGCGTAGGCGCGTTGATAGAATGTGTCCACGGCGTCGAGTGAATCGGATGCCTGCTGCTGACGAAAACCCGAGTTCACGACGTCCAGCAAATCTCGGCGGGACGTAAAACGATTCCCGTCCACTCCGCCGGGAAGGTTCAGATCGCGTACGCGAAAGTCAGCCGCGGCGGGGTCGGCGCCCAAGCTGAACCCCGCATAGGACGAACTGAGGTACCCGGTGCCGGCGAATTCGTTGGGCTGGTTGGGAACGCAAACGTAGGGTGGCAAATCATGCCTGGGGCCGAATTCGTGCGAGACGACGCTGCCCATGCTGGGGTATGACAGCGCGGGGCTGGGCCGGTAACCGGTAAACATGTTGTGCGTGCCCCGTTCGTGGGCCGCTTCACCATGAGTCATCGAGCGACAGATCGCGAGTTTGTCGGCGACCGTTGCGGTTTGTTTCCAAAGTTCGTTGACACGCACCCCGGCGACCTTCGTCTCGATCGAGTTCATCGGGCCGCGATATTCAACCGGCGCGTAAGGCTTGGGGTCGAATGATTCTTGGTGAGCCATGCCGCCGGGCAGAAAGAGAAAGATGACGGATTTCGCCGTCCCCTCTTTGCTTTCGTAGTGTTTTTGCTCGGCGAGTGCTTCGAACCGAAGCATGTCGGCCAACGAGAGGCCCAAACCGCCGAGAAACCCGACGCGCAGCACGCCCCGCCGGGACAGACCGTTACCGTAGCACTTCATAGAGTGAAAACTCCGAGGGGCCTCGTTCATGGACGAAGAGATCCGACACTTGCGATGGCGAAGTGTTGAGCGAGGGATTGCCGAAGAAACTGGGGCAAGACGTCGAACATCACAAGACGAACAACGTGGAAAGGTGGGATGGGCCTGCGGATCGCAAGCTGGACGCCGCATTCTCTTCCCCGTTTACCTAGACGTCAAGCGGCTACCTGGACGCTTTCCGTTTTTCGATCACCGCTTCAAGCCGGGCTTGCTCGGTCGAATGCTCTTCCTGCGGACCATTGAGCTCCGCGGAGTCGTGTTGTCGTAGTCTCTACCCGACTTGTTCCCAAGCTCCGCCTGGGCTGCGCAAAATCTCGCGGTGGAAACGTGCATTCATTCGCAGGATTTTGGCAGTTTCCATTCCTTTAGGGCTTCTCGGGATCAGCCGTTTGGCGCCAGCCTACGGGCCCTCCGTTGTTGACGAGGCCCGAACGCTTGCGCGAATCGGCTGATGTCAATTGTGTTTTTGATACCCAACCGCGCCATGCTCATCGATGGTCCATCGCAGAATCGATTCGGCAGAAATTTAGCGATGGCGAGAGACTGTGTTTGACGAGGTTTTAGCGGCAGGGCGCAAGCCCTCCGGCTTGCGCATCTTTGCCAACACACCGGAGGGCTCGCGCCCTACCGCTAAAAAATCGTTCACGGCGTAGGGCGGAGCCGGGGAACGAGTTGATGCTGTCGCTGGTCAGCCGCCGGGCCAATGCTGGGCGATCTTGTTGCGCAGGAAATCGGCGCTGCGACGCAATTGATCAATCCCGTCGACGCCGTCTTCGATGCTGATCCAGCTGTCAAATCCCTTGCCGGCCAGTTCGCTGAAGATCGCGTCGTAGTCGTTCAGGCCCTTGCCGATTTCGCCGTGGCTGAGCCGTTTGGCGTAGCCGACTGCGCCGCCTTCTTCACGCCGCAAGTCCTCCAGCGTTCCCTCGATCAGGTAACGGTCGCTGGCGTGCATCGTGACGACGCGATCGGAAACTCGCTTGAGCAATTCGATCGGATCGTCGCCGGCCAGGAACGCGTTGCTGGGATCGTAATTGACTCCGAAATTGGGGTGATCGATTGCTGCGACCAGAGCACAGAAAACGTCCATCGCCTGGGCGAACTCGGGGTATTCCCAAAAATCGTCCTTGTAGTGGTTCTCCAAGATCAACGTGATGCCGTGCTGTTGGGCCAGCGGCAGACAGGCAGCGATGCTGTCGGCGGCAAGCCGAATACCCTGCTCCACGGTCAGCTCCGGCCGACGTTGGCCGCTGAGGACGCGACAGAAGCTTCCGCCGAGCGCGTGGGTCATCTCGATCCAACGTTTTTGTTTGGCGATCTCGGCATCACGAAAGGCGGCATCGGGGTGGGTGAAGTCGGGCGAACAGCAGAGCATGGGAATGCTCATGCCCAGCTCTTCGACTTGCTTTCGCAGCACGGGCCAATTCGCGGGATCGGCCAGCTCCAAAAAACCGGCGTAAAACTCCAGACCGTCGATGTCCAGCGTGGTTGCCAGCTCGAACCACTCGGTCAGTGTCATCGAGCCGTCTTTGCAAAGCGCCTGCATGTAGGCTTTGGGGAATGCGGCAAGTTTCGGCATGATGATTCTCAAACGGGTTTCAACACAGATTTGACGACTTCGCCCTGGTGCATCTTTTCAAACGCTTCGTGCCACTGATCGATCGGCCAGACGCCTCCGATGATCGGTCGAACATCCAGTTGGCCGCTGGTCAGCAACGCCAGCACGCGTTCCCAGATCGGCCAGTTGTGACTGAAGCTGCCTTGCAGCGTGACATTTTTTTGAACCAGCGGATCCAGATTAAAGCCCAGCGGCTGCGGCCCCCAGCCGACCTTGCTGATCCAACCTGCCGGTCGAACCACATCCATCGCAATCTTCAGCGTCGCACTTGCACCGGCCGCATCGATCACGCCATCGCAACCCAAGCCGTCGCGCTGACGTGCCCATCGGCTCGCATCGCCGACGATGCCTTCACACCCGTAATGCTTTTGGGCGATTTCCAGTCGCCGCCGATCCGATTCCAAACCGACCAGGGCAACTTCGGCACCGCACAGACGAGCCATCGCGGCGCACAGGATGCCGATGGTTCCCGGCCCCAGCACGATGACCCGATCGCCGGGTTCGATCCGTGCGTTTCGAACGACGGCGTTGTAGGCCACACAGCAGGGCTCGGTTAAACAAGCGTGTTCGAATGCCAAGGAATCCGGCACGTTGTGCAGGATTCGGGCGGGGACGCGAACGTACTTCGTCATCGCGCCATCGACACCGTACCCAAACCCTTTGCGGGTCGGATCCAGGTTGTACAGCCCGCGGCGGGTCATCGGGTTTTGCTGGTCGATGATCGCCGCGGTTTCGCTGACGACGCGATCGCCTTCTTTCCAGCCCTCGACCGCTGATCCGAGTTCGGCGATGTGTCCCCCGAATTCATGGCCCAGAACGACCGGATAGTTGACCGGCCAGGAATGATTGGCAGTCCATTGGTGCAGGTCGCTGCCGCAGACGCCGACGTTGGCGACTTCCAGCAGAACATCCTCGGGGCCGATCGACGGTCGGTCAATCTCCCTCAATTCGACCGATTCCGGTTCGGGGGCGAAGTTGACGACGGCGGCTGATTTCATGTTGATACTTTCCTGAGCTGGGATAGCCTTCCAGGCTGTCGGGATCGAGATGGCGAGCCGGGAAGTCTATTCCACGGTTTGTGCATGAACCGCGTCGCAAATTAATTTCAGCGAAGCTTCCAAATCCCCGTCGGCCGTTTTAAAGGCATCGGCATCGATCGTCAGCGGGGCACCCAAGACGACCAGTGGCGCCCCGTACTTGGGACATTCGATGGCTTGTTCGAGTGACAGTCCGCCGACGGCCTGGACGGGGATTTTGACCGCACCAACGACCTCGCGAAGCTGGTCCAGCGGGCTCGGCATCCGCAGCCCCCGGGCCGCAATGCCGCGACGCTCATCGTAACCGATGTGATGGATCACAAAGTCGCAGCCGAGGTCTTCGAGCCACTTCGCTCCGGCAACCATGTCTTCGCAAACCATGTTGTCCCCCATCACCTTGCAGCCAAAATCCGCACCGGCTTTGACGACGCAACGAATGGTTTCTTCGTGGGCGCGAGCCATCACGACGACGTGCGTCGCACCGGCCTTGGCCATCATTTCGGCTTCCAAGTAGCCGCCGTCCATCGTCTTCAGATCCGCCACGATCGGCGTCTCGGGAAACGCCTCCCGCAACGCTCGCACCCCGTGCAATCCTTCGGCCAAGATCAGCGGCGTGCCGGCTTCCAACCAATCCACCCCGGCCCGCATGGCCAGATGAGCGGTTTCGAGTGCTTCGTCGATGTTGGTCAAGTCGAGGGAGATTTGGACGATGGGTCGCATGGGAGGGGTGGGTAGGAGGGACGGGGGGAATGAAAGTGAGATAGGCTTCCAGCCTGTCGTCTTCGCAATGACAGGCTGGAAGCCTATCCCACGTTAACTCGTTCCCAGGCTCAGCCCTACGCCGTGAACGATTTATTTCCTGTGTTGGACGAGGTTTTAGCGGCAGGGCGCAAGCCCTCCGGCTTGTGCATCTTTGCCAACACGCCGGAGGGCTCGCGGGCTGTCGTTTTAGTCTGGATCTGCTGAGTCAATGGTGAGCCGTTGGCCGTCAGGCCTCGGGCAACGTCGCTGTGCCCGGCCGCTTACGCGTCGCGGCTCACAAAAACCACAGCCCGCTCGCGCCCTACCGCTAAAAAGTCGTTCACGGCGTAGGGCTCAGCCTGGGGACAAGCGATGGCCTACGGCAGTTCCATCACTTCGACGTTCCGAATGTGAACCTTGCTGCCCGGGTCGTGTTGCTGGAACGCAAAGTGGCCTTCTTTGAAGGTCAGATCAAAATCCAAGTACTCGTACAGTTCGTTTCCATCGACGGTGACTTTGATCCGCGTCATGTTGCGTCCACGCCAGACATCGTCGCGGACTTCCAAGTCATAGGTGAACCAGGTTCCGGGTTTGACGTGCTGCTTGTAGACGTGGCACATCCCATAGATCGATCCGGTGCGAATCGGATCGGTGTGCGTGCTGTCGATCTGTGCCTCGTAGCCATCGGTGAATCCCGGCTTCCGCGTGGTGCGGAAGTACAGCCCGGAGTTTCCGCCGTCGTTGATCTTGATTTCGGCGCGATAGCGAAAATTCTTGTAGGGTCCCGTCGTGTTGACCAACATCGATGGCGGTCCGGAGCCCGCGATCGCGCCGTCTTCGACTTTCCAAACACTCTTCTCATTGCCGACCTTTTCCCAGCCGTCGAGCGTTTCGCCGTCGAACAAGGACACCCACTTGCCGTCCTCGGCCGAGGCGGTCGATGCGATGAAACAAAGTGACAACGCGGCAAAGCCGCAGAACAAACGTCGAGCAATCATCATGGTGAGATCCCAAAAGTGTAAAACAGTCGGTTCGCGCCTGAATCGGTGAACAGGCCAAATTCAATGCACAAATTCAATGCACAGCTTTAATGTACAGCGAGGGAGCAACACTTTAACCGCCCCCCGCGGCGGCGGCTATCATGCATGACGATGAAACGCACGACGCGGGTTTCGAGTAGCATTGAACGTATTCCACCTGACTCCGCGATTCGGCCAATCTGCTCAAACCACCCGAAATCAGAACCATGAACTCGACTCGCCACTGCATCGCCGCTTGCGCAGCCATGACCGTTGCTGTTTTCGGCGGTCTCTCGACTGCCGCAGATCCGCCACGGCCGAACGTGATCGTGATCTTCATTGACGACATGGGTTACGGCGACGTCGGCTTCAACGGCGCCACCGTTCCGAAGACGCCGAACCTGGATCAAATGGCTGCCGAAGGGATGAAGTTCACCAACTTCTATGTCGGCTGTGCGGTCTGTTCGGGTTCGCGGACGGCGCTTCTGACGGGTTGCCACTACCAGCGACTGAGCATGAACGCGGTGCTGTTTCCCAATTCCGACCGTGGACTGCATCCCGATGAAGTCACCCTCGCGGACATGCTCAAGGCGACCGGGTACGACACCGCTTGCGTCGGCAAATGGCACTTGGGGCACCTGCCGCCGTGCCTGCCGACCGACCAGGGATTTGATTCGTACTGGGGGATTCCTTACAGCAACGACATGTGGATCGATCCGGCCAATCGGCTGGCAGAAGATATCGTGCTTCGCGACGGAGTGACCTTGGAACAAGTCAAGGCCGGTCACAAAGCAAAAAACGTTGTGCCGATTCTGCGGGACGAAGAAGTCGTCGAATATCCCGCCGACCAGACCACCATCACGCGGCGCTACACCGAAGAGGCGATTCGGTTTATCAACCAGGATCGAGACAATCCATTCTTTCTGTACCTGCCCCACACCATGGTGCATCTTCCGCTGGCGGTGTCCGAAGCGTTTGATGATCCCGACAACGAATTGATCACCAATGCGATTGAAGAAGTTGACTGGTCGGTCGGCGAGATTCTCAAGGCCGTCCAAGCGGCGGGCATCGCAGACGACACACTGATCGTCTTCACCAGCGACAATGGTGCCGCCGTGGGATCGTCCCTCCCATTGCGGGCAAAAAAAGGAAGTGTTTACGACGGCGGCATTCGCGAGCCGACGTTGATGTGGTGGCCGGGAAACATTCCCGCCGGTTCGGTGTGCTCGGAAGTGGCCGCTTCGATCGACCTGATGCCGACGCTGACCCGATTATGCGGCGGCCAGCTGCCGCAGCGAAAGATCGACGGAAAAGACATTTGGCCCTTGATGAGCGGCGTCGACGGCGCCAAAAGCCCCCACCAAGCGTACGTGTTGATGCACGGTCCGGGCACGGTACGCAGCGGCAAGTGGAAGTACTATCCCTGGCCCGAAGGCAAGGGCAGACAGAATCGAGACAACGCGACGTGGAAACCGTCACCGGGTCCCGTCCAGCTGTACGACACGTTGGCCGACATCGGCGAAACCACCAATGTGGCCGCGGACCATCCCGACGTCGTCGCTCGCTTGCAGCGGGCGTACGACAACCACGTCGCAGAAATCAAAGCCAACCAACGGCCGACCGCAAAACTGGTCCGACGGTCCGATGCACCATCCCCGCAGCGGCCCGGCGACCCGAAAAAGAAAACGGTTCCGAAGAAGAAGTCCAATCGCTCTAACCCTAAGACTTAATCTGGGTGGAACACGCCAGCAATTTTGCCGGGCTAACCATCGAAAATAATACCCACCAATGGTGCCGCAATAAAAAGGGCTGGTACCAAAACCGAATGCCGCGGGCATGAGTGTTGGTGT
>NZ_JANZKV010000360.1:0-4693 GCF_025060895.1 Stieleria sedimenti
GAAGGACAATCGTGCTCGAAAAAGCGGTCCCTCAAGGCTGGACACCAACGACGCTGGTGTGCAGGCTTTAGCCCAATACCGCTAAGTTAAGCGTCGTTTCTTCAGATGAGGGCCCGTAGGCTCGCGCCAAACGGCTGATATTCGTTTGACATCAGCCGGTTCGCGCCAGCGTCCGGGCCCCCTCATTCATGTTAACTTAGCGGTATTGGGCTTTAGCCGCCTCGTCTCGCTGCTCCGCAGCGACTGGGAATTCGCCTAACGGCTAGACACCGATGCGCGGAGTGCACGACACCCGCCCTTGGCGGCGGGAACCCGCCCTTGGCGGCGGGAGTTGGATTCGATGACGGCCGGGTGACGAACGGTTACAATAGAGTTCCCTCCCGCCTTCGAACACCTGCCATGCCCACCCTCCCCATCCATTTGCCCAGTTCTCTGCTGGACGCGTTGAAACGCTTGATCGGTCGCCTCGCCGCGGTCGTTTTTGCCATCGCTGCATCGATCGGAGTTGGCCAAGATGCGTCACCGCAGGCGATCGCGTTTTTCGAAAAAGAAGTTCGTCCGGTCTTGGTCGAGCACTGTTATGACTGTCATTCCGCAGAAGGCAGCGTCAAGGGTGGTCTGCGGCTGGAGACCCGCGCCGGGCTGCTTGAAGGAGGCGACTCTGGGGCTGCGATCGTCCCCGGCGACCCCGGTGCAAGTTTGCTGATCGAAGCGATCGGGTATCAGAACCACGATCTGCAAATGCCGCCCCGAAATCCGTTGCCCGAACAGGCGGTCAGGGCGCTGACGAAATGGGTCGCCGACGGTGCCCCTGATCCGCGCGAGTCGACGCCGTCCAGCGCGGGCTCCGATCGCGGGCCGTCGGGGATGAGTATCGAGGAAGGCCGACAGTTCTGGGCGTTTCGGCCGGTGCGTGACTCCACGATTCCCGAGCTTGCCGAGACGCAGTGGACCGAAAACCCGATCGACGCGTTTGTGTTAGCGCGACTTCACGACAACGGCCTGTCGCCGGCACCGGCGGCGGACAAGATCACGTTGATTCGCCGTCTCACGCAAGACCTGATCGGTTTGCCGCCCACGCCCGAAGAGATCGACGCCTTCGTCGCCGACGAATCGCCTATGGCGTATGACAAGGTCGTCGAGAGACTTTTGAATTCACCGCATTACGGTGTCCGCTGGGGGCGGCATTGGTTGGACGTCGCACGCTACGCCGATTCCAACGGACTGGATGAAAACTTGGGGTTCGGGCAAGCGTGGCGTTATCGCGATTACGTTGTCGATGCCTTCAACAACGACAAACCCTTTGACCGTTTCTTGATCGAGCAAGTTGCCGGTGACTTGTTGCCCGAAGCGAATCGTGAAACCAAGACGGCGACCGGGTTTCTGTCGCTAGGCGCCAAGGTGCTGGCCGAACCGGATCGACAAAAGCTGGAGATGGACATCATCGATGAACAGCTCGACACACTCGGCAAAGCATTCCTGGGAATGACCTTCGGCTGTGTCCGATGTCACGACCACAAATTTGATCCGATCAAGCAATCCGACTACTACGCGTTAGCCGCGATCTTCAAGAGCACCAAAACGCTCGGCGAGACGAACACCGGCGCGATCAAACATTGGTACGAGCACTCCTTTGCGTCGGACGAGGAAGCGGCGCGGCTGAAAGAAATCGACGCCCAGATCGCGGAGAAAAAGAAAGCGGCGGCGAGTTTTAAGAACGCAGCGATCGCCAAGATTCAAGCCGAAGCTCGAAGCAAGGTGGCCGACTATCTGGCTGCCGCGGCACAATTCGAGGTCTCTGCGCCCCTGACCACCGTCGCGGAAATCGCCCAACCACTCGGGCTGCATCCGCGGATCTTGCACCACTGTCGCATGCATTTGGATTTCCATCGAGATGATCCGCTGTTGCTTCAATGGCATCAACTGGCCGCCGAAGGAAACGCCGACGAGATCCGTCGGCACTATGGCGATTTGTTCGACCGCGCGGAAAAGGCGTTTGCCGAGGCGAAGAAGCAGGATCCGAAAACGAAAACGCTGGACGATCCGACGTTGCAGGCCGCCCGATCCGCCTTGTTGGATGCCTCGGGTCTGTTGGCCGTTCCCTCCAAAGAAGCGTTCGCCTTCGACGAGCAAACGCTCGCGGAATACTACCGGTTGATGGATGAAGCGAGGGCCTTTGAAAGCGTCGCCGCCGACGAAACGGCGGCGATGGGGGTCAGCGAAGGAACGGTGGTGGCAGAGTTACCGATCCATATCCGTGGCAGTTACAAGAACCTGGGCGACCCGGTCGCGCGGGAGTTTCCCGAGGTGATGCGACACTCCACCGTCCGGCCTGTCTTTCCCAGCGGACAAAGCGGTCGACTGGAACTGGCTCGTTGGATGGCCGACACGAGGCATCCCTTGACGGCACGTGTGATCGTCAATCGCATTTGGGGATGGCACTTCGGCGAGGCGTTGGTGCGGACGACCGAGAACTTTGGACGTCTGGGGGATCGGCCGTCCCATCCGGACTTGCTCGATTGGCTGGCCAGACGCTTCATGGCCGGCGGTTGGTCGATCAAAGACTTGCATCGTCTGATCCTTCGATCCAATGTCTATCAGCTCGCCTCGTCGCATCCGGAGGAACAACGTTACGCGACGATCGATCCGGAAAACCGGTTGCTTTGGAAAGCGAACTTGAGGCGATTGGAAGCCGAACAGATCCGCGATTCGATTTTGGCGGTCGGCGGACGTTTGAATCTTGAAATCGGCGGAAAGACGTTGCCGCTGCGGAATCGACAATTCGTGTTCAACCACACTTCCGAAGACCACACCAAATACGACAGCGTTCGGCGGGCGTTGTACCTGCCCGTGATCCGCAACAACCTGTACGCGTTCTTCACGCAGTTCGATTACCCGGATCCGACGATGCCCACCGGTTCGCGCAACGCGACCGTGATCGCGCCGCAGAACTTGCTGTTGATGAACGACGCATTGGTGATGGAATCGGCCGATGCGCTGGCGAAGTCCGTCCTGTCGCAGTCAAACGAGGACGCCGACCGTGTCGCCGATGCGTATCGACGGGCGGTCGGACGCGAGCCGTCGCCAAGCGAAACCGAACGCGTGCTTCGGTTCATCTCGCAATTGACCGAGGGTGCCGAAGCGAACGCAAAGGAGCAGCACGAGCAAGCCTGGTCGCTGTTCTGTCAAAGTCTGATGGCTAGCAACGAATTCATTTATTTACGTTAGGTTCTTTCTGATGCAATCCCGACGACAGCTTCTGCGAAACTCGGCGATCGGATTCGGTCACTTGGCCTTCTCCGCGATGTTGGGCCAGGAAGCCTTGGCCGCGGAGAATCCATTGGCTCCCAAGGGACCCCATTTTCCGGCCCGCGCCAAGCGGATCGTGTTTCTGTTCATGAAAGGCGGTCCGTCACACGTCGACACCTTTGACCCCAAGCCTCAATTGGACCGGGATCATGGCAAGCCGCCGCCGTTTGATTTGCCCGACGTCACGTTCGCCAAGCAGGGCAACTTGTTGAAGTCGCCATGGAAGTTCAAGCGATACGGCGAGAGTGGATTGCCGGTCAGCGAGTTGTTTCCCAACGTCGCCCGTCACGTGGATGACTTGTGTGTGTTGCGATCGGTGCATGGAACCAATCCCGCCCACGGCGGGGCGCTGTTGAAGCTGCACACCGGCAGCGATCAATTCGTTCGGCCCAGCATGGGATCTTGGTTGGTTTACGGGTTGGGGACCGAGAATGAAAATTTGCCGGCTTTCGTGACGATTTGTCCGACGCTGGCCCACGGCGGAGTCAATAACTGGGGCACCGCGTTCTTGCCGGCACATTGCCAAGGCACACCGATCGGCAATGCCAGCTTGCCGGCGACGGCGGCCAAGGTCAAACACATTCGAAATGATCGCATCGCTCCCGATCTCCAGCGGCGACAGCTGGATCTGATCGCGTCGATGAATCGGGAACATCTCGCAATGGCCGGTCGCGACCAGGCTCTCGAAGGTCGGTTGAACTCGTTCGAATTGGCCTACCGCATGCAAACCGCGATGCCGGCGATCCAGGATTTGGCGTCAGAGTCCGCGGCGACGCAGCGTCTGTATGGGATCGATGATCCGGTCACCGAAGATTTTGGCCGACAGTGTTTGATGGCGCGACGGTTTCTCGAGCAAGGTGTGCGGTTTGTTCAGGTCACGCACAGCGACAGCGTCGTGCAGTGGGACCAGCACTCGGGGCTGTACCAAGGTCACACCAAGAACGCGGCCGAAGTTGATCGGCCGATCGCAGGGTTCCTGCAAGACTTAAAAGCGAGGGGGTTGCTTGAAGACACACTCGTCTTGTGGGGCGGCGAATTCGGACGCACACCGACGGCTCAAGGCAGCAACGGTCGCGACCACAACCCGCACGGGTTCACGATGTGGATGGCCGGCGGCGGGGTGAAGGGAGGCTACGCGTATGGTGCGACCGACGACTACGGTTACTATGCCGTGGAAAACAAGATGCACGTTCACGATCTGCACGCAACCATTCTGCACTTGATGGGACTGGACCACGAACGGCTGACCTATCGCTACGCGGGACGAGACTTTCGTTTGACCGATGTCGAAGGTGTGGTGGCCAAGGACATCTTTGCCTGAACCACGCACACCAGAAAGCCGCAGGAGCGAGTGGCACGGGCATCAGTGTTGGTGTGCAGGCTT
>NZ_JANZKV010000360.1:4705-8834 GCF_025060895.1 Stieleria sedimenti
CTTTAGCCGCCCACGGTCGCCGCGTCGCAGCGACCGGGTATCGCCGAACGGCTAAACACCAGCGGATCCTGAATGCCGTTTCAGTGCAACGTCGCTCACAACAGTTGCGACCAGACCACCGCCGCGAAGCCGATCGCGATCAGGCACAAGAACCACGAAACCAGCAAACGCCGATAGAGTCTGGGGTCTCGATAGGCGGCTTTGGGAACTTCGAAGACCAGCAAAAACAGCACGTAGAAGGTCAGCAACGGCGGCAGGATGAAGATTCCGATGACGGCGCCGCGAAAAATGCGTGCAACCAGTTCGGCGTCACGCGAATCTTGCTCAGCCTGATCAGAATCGGTTGGTCGGCCGCGATCATCGTTAGGGATCAGGACCGGCGCGTAGGGATTGGAGCTGGCCGGTTTTCGCGGCGGCTGATCGGCGACGACCATCGGGCCAGACTCTCGGATGACCGGTAATTCTAGCTCGAGTAACGGACGCGAAAGGTCCGATTCGTCCCGAGGCTTTCCGCAGCTCCAGCAGAGATCGAACAACGGTTCGTTGCGTTCGTCACAACGGCTGCACTGCCATGCCGTTCGCTCGCAGCGCTCGATCTCATCCGTTTCCAATATTTTCTTCGCGCGTTCGAAGTCCTCCGGCGCCACCTCCACCCGCACCCGGACGACCGCGGAACCGATGTGGCTGAGCATCGTCGCGACCTCGCCGCCATTGACGACCGCGAAAACCCCGGCGGCATCCAGTCGCGTACGGAGAATTTCTGCTTCAACGGCATTGCTGAAGATCTGCAACGTTCGCACTGATCCGCTCCGAAAAAGGGGGTTGCTCATTCCTTGCTTCAATGTCTCGATCAGTTCTGTTGGATCGGACGCGACCTAGTTCAAGGGTAATCCATAGCGCCACCATAGTATCGCCGCGGCGCCGATATAATAGACGGTCAGTGAGACCAAGAATGCGGTGGTTTCGGTAGCGAAATTTCCCATGCCCTTCCGGTTGTGAATCCATCGTGTCGCAAGTGCCCCCGGGATGGCGGCCGGGAATGCACAGAGAAAGATCCAAGCCGAAACAAGGTTGTGATCACGACAGATCACAAAGTAAACGTAACACATCGCGATGAATCCGGCGGCGGTGGCNNACATCCGGGCCATGTAAAGATGAATTCATTGAGGGCATGAGACAGCAGCGGCCCAGCCGTCATGCAGGTAATCAGGCTAAGCGACAAGAAAACGGCATAGCGTTGCGAACGCAGGGTTCGCGGACCGATTAAACAAGCCACCGCGGTCAAGATCGCAGCGCAAGCATTCGATGCCGTCGTTGCGATCCAACCGTAAATCATCGCCCCAGCGGTCGGCATTCGAAGTGTGTCCTCTGGCCGAATCCCGATCCAATTCCTTTCGGAGCCCGAGGCCGGCTTCGACCTCAATCGGACAGACCGTTGCAAAACGGTCGCAGCGCTGTGGTCGCGGTGGCGCAAATCGACACAGGCTGCTGATGAGTGGTTGCGAACAAAAAGAAGCCCGCGGTGTAACGCCGGTGTCGCCCACGCGGTTTTACCAGCAAGGACACGTGCTCTGCCCAGTTCAGTGTATTGCTCCGGCAACGCTTTCGCGAGAACGAGATCGCCGGTGTCATTGAGCAGGATCAACTTTTCATCGGCAACAATCACCGACGCATGGCCGATTGTTTGCGACTGTTTCATCGTCTCGAATTCCACGCTGCGGCGCGGCTTCGTGTTCCCATTGGACCAAGCGATTTCGCCAGTATAGAAATTCACGCAGCGAAAACTTCCACGCGAAGGATGTCGGGCATTCGACTGGGATTCTTTCAAGTCAAAACCAAAGACATACTCGCCAACCAAAACACTGGATGCGACGTCATTGGACATCGATTCATATTCACCGATCAGTTCGATCGCTGGCGACTGATCGGGTCTGATCCGATACAACTGGCTGCCGCCTTGAAAGGGTGATGAGATCCAGACAAGATCGTTCCGCGTGATCGGCCAGGCAGAATGTTCGTCATAGCCGCGTGACAGCGCGACACGAAACAATTGCGTTCCCGCATGCAGATCAAATCCACAAAGACTGTTTTGCAAAAGTCCGATGACGATCTGTTTTTCGAGAACCGTAACAGGGAGCGCCGACGAATAGCTGGCCGGATCATCACCCGATTTCCAAATCAGCTCTCCGGTCCGTTTGTTCAATGCGATCATGGCGGAGTTTCTGCCTCCAACCGGAAGCAGGATTTTCTCGCCGGCAATGATTGGGCTGCAAGCGTATCCGAATCCCGTGCCGCGCGACTCAAAGCGTTGCGACAGATCGACCGACCAGAGTTCCTCGCCTTCCCAATTCAGACAACCGACCGTCAAGTCGGGACTGGTATAGTAAATGTGTTTCTCGTCAATCGTCGGCGTACTTCGTGGTCCGGGATACATCCCACCGAGTTCGTAGGGGGCATCATATCGATGTTGCCAAAGGGTCGAACCGGTGGTGGCATCCAAACAGAGGACAAATTGACCCGCGAGTGTTTGGTATTGTGTAAACACGCGGCCGTCGAACGCCACGAATGATGAGTAGCCCTGGCCAAGATTGCGGCGCCACAGCACCGGCGGCCCGTGGTTCGGCCACGCGTCGGCCAGATGAATTTCGTCGCTGTGCCCAGTCAGATGGGGTCCCCGGATTGTCGGCCAACCGAGGTCTTCGGCCCCTTGGGGAAGAAATGCGCTCGAGTCAACCGGAGATTGCGGGTCGGAAGATGAGAACCATACCAAGACACACGCAACGATGAGGATGACCGAAGCCGATCCGATCAATCGAGAATGCATGTTTCGCAGTTTTTTCACAAAGCAAACAAACTCGCCCTGGCAGATCGGCGTCGGACTATTGCGGAGATGGGGGGCACATTAGCGCCTCGACGTCAGCCGACAACAATTCTTGTATTTCTTTCCGCTGCCGCACGAACAAGGATCGTTGCGTCCGGGCGTTTTGTCGGTATTTCGAATGGTCCCGACAGGCGGGTGCGGTGTCGGGTGCGGCGCCTCGTTCGTGGTCGTAGAAACCGGGACGGCTTGAGGCTTCGTGACCGACGGTTGAGGAGTCGGTCTTTTCGGTTTGTCTATCGGTGCGAAACAGGCCCACCTACTCAGTTCCTCCACGACATCAAACTCTAAGGGTGGCATTTCATCTGCCTCGCGAATAGAGCTTTCGTCAAAACCGTTGATCGTTTCCTCAAGCTCTTTCTGCGACACGATCCCCTCAGCGACATTCCCCGACGCATAGGCGCGCCGAATGGTCTCCATGGAGTCAGGGACGCCGAAATTGGCCAGTTCCATACAGAGACCGGCGTTTAACTCGTAGCAGGGGAACTCCATCAGCCGATTCAAATGTCGCTCCAGACTCTCGGCGCCGTCTTCGCGACTCAGTCGTCCTTGCCGGTTCAGCAGGAAATAGGTGCAGGCCAACGACCATCTCACGTACTCGTACACGTCCTGGTTTTCGATCAGCTGTCCGATTTGATCGTAATCCGTGCCGATCAATTTGACGATGAGCCGTTGCAAATCGCCATGGATCAGGTCACCGAGCAACGAATTGAGGGCTTCTTGCGGCAACGAAATCGCTTCGATGACTGCCGGTAGGGCGCGCGGGTCACCGATGGCACTGAGCAAATTAAATGCGAAGAATGCACCATCCGTTTCGATGGTGTTCCCCTTCGACGCGTTTTCGGTTTCAGCTCGGAGGATTTCGATCAATCCGGGGACCACGGATTCGCCGCGAGATTGGAGTTCATTCAGCAGAATGCTGGGAAGAACGCCTTTGGGAGCTCTCTTCAGTTCGTCAAGCAATTCGGCATCCGTTTTGCTTTCCAGGCTGGGTGTTGCAGCGTTCACAAACCTTTCAAACCCTGATTCAGAGTCTTGTTTGGGTTGGTTGTCGGTCCCCGACCTGGACGTCGGAGAGCTTCCGGCGAATGGGTTGGGTCGAATCGTTTAGACCGTTACGCCAGACTCGCAACGGTATCGGCATCGATGATGATATCGCCAACGCGCGACAATCGCAAAACCATTGTCCGTGCTATTCGCTCCGAACGCGTCGTCTCCTTTTCCTGCCCCGCATTTTTCTGTCATCTCAGC
>NZ_JANZKV010000361.1 GCF_025060895.1 Stieleria sedimenti
GCGAACAGTCTCCACAAACACAGACTCCACGGCACGAAGCCAATTTACTCCGAATGATCGGTGGCGACACCATCAAAAAAACTGGTGCAAAGACGCGGCGTGGCTGCACACATCCATCAATCAAGTCCCAGATTTGGCAAGAACTGCAGCAAAGCGATTTCGAAAACTCGCATCGGTCGATGCAACCGACAGCGCGAAGGGTGACTAGAAATTGCGCCCTTAAGGGCTGGCGAAGCAACCTTGCAACGCACGCTACCTACGGACATGGAAGCCCCCTGTCGGTCGCTCCTGAAACGGTTATCTACGGTCTGGTTGCTTGGGCTCGATTTGCTTGCCCGAGCAAGGCACGAGCCCAGTGGTAATCCTCATCCCAGTATGAGTCGGAATCAATCGTTGTTGCTAAATACTCTCGTGTTTTCAGTGCATCGCCGTGCAGCCGAAACCACAGGGCGGTCTGAAAGCTCGCATCGCCGACGTCTCGGGAAGTGGTCGCCTGTTCGAGAAGCCATCTCTCGGGCGGTTCATCCATGGCGAGATGTTCCAAACGCTTCCGCGTGAAACTCAGTTCAATTGCTACATCGAAGCTTTTTGGCAAACCTGAATGAAGCATCTTGATCGCTTCCTCCCGTACGATCTTATCCTCGTTGATCGCTAAGCCGATGAGCAACACCTCCATCAGGTGTCGTGTATTGCGATAATCATCGATCAACTGCTGAAGGTTAACGCCCTCGGGCAGTTCGCCCGTGTCAAACGCCATAAGCATTAGATAGGTCATGTAATTCATTGGATCATCTGGCGTTGCTCCCGATACCAACGACAGACCGTCAGAGGAATTCCGGCTATACCGGAGGCAAGCGAGTCGCGACGGTGGAGCGCCTAGTTCAACCAAACGCTCATAGACGCGTTCAGCTTCATCTACACGGTCGGTGAATTCGTAATAATTGGCCGCTATACCCAGGCCGGCTGGCGTTGACTCAATATCAAAGAGCCTTTCAGCCAACGCATCTGCTGATTCGCGTAGCTCTGACCAGGTATCGAGCCCGGCTGTTCTGCGTACTTGCATCGCCGTGAATTGCACATACAGGTCCGCCATGTCAATGATGTAGCTTGGAGGTGACAACGCGCGGGCGACTTGGACGTCAAGCACCGCCTGTTCCATTTCATCGAGCCATTCGTTGGCTGTTTCCTCTCCTGTCAAGTAAGTCCCTACTTCAGCCGTCGCTGCAGCGTGATATGCCCGAACTAAAGATGAAGGCCTTTCTTCCAAGAGCGTTTTATAGATTTGGCGCGACCGTTTTGGATCTTCCCACATGATCGCATAGGCTTGAAAGAACTTGTCGAAGTATTCGAATCCAGGCCTGGGTTTCATTTGGAGTACTTTATCGAGCAGGGAATCAGTCTCGGAGTCCGCACCGCCGTACATTCCGAGCACGAATCGCATTGAAGCCGCAACGACGTTCTCTGGGTCCGCATCATACGCGTCACGCAAGAGGCTTTCTGCGCGAGGCATCTGTCCGTCGTAGAATGCTGCGATCCCGTAAATTGTCTTTAACTGAGATTCGGGGCAGTCAAGGTGTTCAAGTTGTTTCCCAACTTGCTGCGTTGAATCGATGTCGCCACCAAGCGCAAAGATAAAGGCCTTGTCGATCAAGTCCGTTCGGTAATCATAGAGAAGTGCTTCCTTCTCTTTCAGAAGTGCTTCCTTCTCTTTCACGTGGCGATAGGCGACAAGGGCGAAGCTCATACTCAGAACGGTCGCGGCGAGCAGAGTCAGTGCAACAAGCGACGAAGCAAGTACAGTAATGCGGTGGCGCTTCAAATATTTTTGCGTACGATAACTGAACGAGGGCGGCCGCGCGACGACGATCTCATTCTGAAGATAATGCTGAATATCGTCAGCGAATCGGCTGGCAGATTCGTAACGCCTTGACCGCTCCTTCGCCAACGCGGTCATCACGATCCAATCGACATCGCCTTTCACCAGTCGCCCCAGTCGGTCCGGTAGCGTTTGACGCTGCCGTGATATTCGCGCGGCAGTATCACCCAGCGTGCTGATACGGTTACTGGGTCTGGGAGGATCCTCCTCCCGGATGATGCGCAGCACTTCGTGCTGCGCGGCTTCCTTGAGTTTACTTTGCTCGAAGGGTGTCGTACCCGTCAACAGTTCGTAAAGCAAAACGCCCAGCGAGTAGACATCGCTTCGTGTGTCGACATCCACTGCGCTAAGACTGGCTTGTTCGGGACTCATGTAAAGCGGTGTGCCGATCACCGACTGAAAACTAGTATAGATCGACCTCTCGGTGAGGCTCTGGTGGAGCGCCTTGGCGACTCCGAAGTCGATCACCTTGGGGACAGGCCTTCCGTCGAGCTCAGTGACCAGCACGTTCGTAGGCTTGATGTCCCGGTGGATAATACCCTTCTGATGGGCATGCTGGATCGCCTGACAGACTTGGACGAACAACTCCAGACGCTGGTCGATCGTCAGCTTGTGTTCGTCACAGTAGTCCGTAATGGGGATGCCGCTCACGAGTTCCATCGCGAAAAACGGTCGACCGTGCTCGGTGGTCCCCGCGTCCAGCACTTTCGCGATGTTGGGGTGGTTCATCATCGCCAGAGCGTTGCGTTCCGCCTCGAAGCGGGCGATCACCGCCTTCGAGTCCATTCCCGCTTTGATGACTTTCAGGGCCACTTTGCGGCGGAGCGGTTTCTCTTGCTCGGCGGCGTAGACGGTCCCCATGCCTCCTTCGCCGATGATTTCCCGGAGCTTGTAGGGACCGATATTGGATCCGACGAGCTTGGCGTCAAGGCCCAAGTCAACCGTCGGGTCGATGCCTTTATCGTCCTGGAGGAAGCTGCCTGCCTTCTGATTGGCGGCGAGGAGCTTTTCAAGACGGCGGCGAAGCTGGTTGTCGTCGCCACATACTTCGGAGAGATATGCCTCACGCGATTCTGGGGAACTCAGTTCAATCAGTTCGGCGAAAAGGTCTTCGATGGGTCGGACTTGGCTCATGGGTGGTTCCTTATGGATCTCGATTATCAGGAACCAATGCGAGTTTTTGAGCCAGATGGCTCAGGGCTGTCGGAAAAATCTGAGATTTTCCGGCTCGGCTCGCCGACTTGGCGATTTCAGTCGGCCAATTCGTCGTAGAGGAACGCCCGAGCGAAAGCCCAACGTCGTTTCGCGGTTGCCAGTGATACGCCAAGTAACGGGGCGGCGTCCTTGAGCGGAACTCCGGCGAAATAGCGGAGTTTTACGAGCTCAGCCATTTCCGGCTGCTCCTGTTCCAGCTTGGCCAAGGCTTCGTTGATGGCCAACAGGCGGTCCGGCGTTTCGTCACTGGCCGGACAGTGGATTTCTAAATCGAGCTTATTTCGATCGCCGCCGTGCTTGGGCCGCTGTTTTTGGCGAGCCCGATCAATCAGAATCCGCCGCATGGCTTCGGCGGCCGAAGCGAAAAAATGCCCCCGCGAATCCCAGGCGACGTCGCCACGGTCCTTGACGGGACGCAGGTAAGCCTCGTGAACCAGCGCGGTCGCCTGCAAAGTGTGCCCTGGATTCTCGCAAGCCATCCGAGCAGCGGCCAGGGTGCGCAGTTCATCGTAGACGAGCGGCAGCAGTTCCTCGGCTGCTGACGGGTCGCCTTGGTCGATCTTCGAGAGGATGGTGGTGATGGCGGTCATACCAGTAAGTGGCTCACCAAGCCCCGTTGCGATCGGGATACTCTGGGCTCAATCCAATTCATTTGTCTTCCACCATTCGGCATGCCGACTGGGATCGTTGATCCGATCTAGCAGGTATTTGGATCGTTCATAGAAATATAAGCCTTGGAGAATTCTCACGCTCTCTTCCAGACGACGTTCGGCTTCTACCAGATGGCGATGACCCAACTCGAATTGGGCCCACGCCAAAAGGACCTGGCCTCTCTGCACCCGGCTGTCCCCTGCGATTTCGAGAACGGTATTCGGATCTTCCAACCCAGCGAAGTAACGCAGTACATGGAAGCTGATTTCGTCAGAGTCGGCTTGTGATTCGACGATTTCTCTGGCAAGCCTGCCAGCTTCCGTTGGATACCCCAGTTGAAAAAGAACTCCCAAATGTAACGCCGGTGCAAGGAGTCGATCATCCGGCACCGACCGAGCGTCTTTGAGCGATTTGAGCAATTTGTCCTTTGCCAGCTCTCGCATTGAATCGAACTGGGACAGGGTCGAAGCTGCCAGCAGAGTATCGTCGTCTTCCAGCAGCGGGATCATCTGCTCCGCACGTTCCATGTCGCCCTCTCGCACGATGGAGTTCACATACAATTGAACAAAGTAGTTTTGGTTGTCGCTCTTGTCAGCAGCTCGCGAGAAGCACTCCCGAGCCGTCGCCATATCCCCCAGGTCATCGAAAATAAACCCGATCTCCGCGAGGAACCATGGATTGCTGGCTGGCGATTGGAAGAGCACATCGGCGTGCAGCCTCGCATGCAACTCGTACTCGGTCGCTAGTGAATCCCGACCAATCATCTTAGCCCGCCGCCGCGCGCCATCGTAAGCTCGAGCACATGTGGCTCTGGCGTAGGCGCTGCTCGGCAATAGGCGAAGGGCAGCGGTTGCATCTGCGATCGCTTCGAGATCGTATTCGAGATTGCCCGTATCCAGGGCCAAGAGTCCGTAGACCGACGCGCGCACCAGGAGGCCAACGGGTGACCGTGTTTGCTCGAACGCCTCGGTTGCCAATCGGAAAGCTCCTAATTGATCAGTCCTTCTCTCCGGCATTGCGAGAAAAAGTTGGTCTTCTGCGGCCATAAATCGAGTGCCTTCCGGCAAAAGTTCCACTTCGAGCATTGAATCCATGTCGCCGCAGTACATGTAGGCTTCGCTCAGCAGACTCCGAACGGCGACTGTGTCTTCGCCGAGGCGCTGAGCTTCCTTGAGAGTCGCGACGGCTTGCTTGGGTTCTCCGCCGAACAACTGCGAGATCGCGACAACCATTTTTTCCCAACCTTCACTTGCACCGGCCTCTCGCGCAGTCTTGATTGCCGATCTCATTTCCTTTGGATCCAGATTGAGTGCTGCTTCGATCGCCTGAATCCGGGCAACCTGCTCGAGCCTCGCAAGTGCACCCTTGGCGGTTATCCATCCAGTCGTCCCGGCCACCGCAGCGATCACGGAGATCCCAACGACGAACGTCGCCATGCCAACGAAGGTTCTGTTGCGGCGATAGAACCGACTCAGGCGATAACCTGCCGACGGTGGTCGTGCCTCGACCGGCTCGCTGGTCAAATGCCTGCCGATGTCCGCGGCGAACGCGTCGGCGGTCTTGTATCGGCGGTTGCGATCCTTCTCCAACGCCTTCATCACGATCCAGTCGAGGTCTCCACGCACCAAGCGACCGAGTTGTTCAGGTTGGGCGCCGCGACACTCGGAGACTTGCGACGAACTTTCGCCGAGCGAGCTGATGCGGTTGCTGGGGCGCGGGGGCTCGGTTTCACGGATACGCCTCAAGGCTTCATCCTGGGCCGCTTGTTTGAGTTCCTCGGGGCTGAGCGGCGTGGTACCGGTCAGCAGCTCGTACAGCAAGATCCCCAGCGAATAGACGTCGCTGCTAGTGTCCACGTCGACACCGCTGAGCTGTGTTTGCTCGGGGCTCATGTACAGCGGCGTTCCGACCAGCGACTGATAACTGGTGTAAACCGTGCGGTCGGTGAGATTGGCGCCGAGCGCTTTGGCAACTCCGAAGTCGATGACTTTCGGAATTGGCTTGCCGTCGATTTCGGTGACCAGGATGTTGTTCGGCTTGATGTCTCGGTGGATCACGCCTTTTGAATGTGCATGCTGGACGGCATTGCAGATCTGGGTGAACAATTCCAGTCGCTCTTTGATTGTCAACTTCTTCTGGTCACAGTACTCCGTGATGGGCTTCCCCTGGATTAACTCCATCACGAAGTAGGGATGGCCTTGCTCCGTCGTCCCCGCATCGAGAACCTTGGCGATATTTGGATGGTTCATCAGTGCCAGAGCGTTGCGTTCCGCGTCGAACCGGGCCAGCACCGCTTTGGAGTCCATGCCGGGCTTGATAACCTTCAAGGCGACTTTGCGCCGCAGGGGTTTCTCCTGCTCGGCGACGAAGACCACTCCCATCCCACCATCGCCGATCTGCTCGCGAATCTTGTAGGGGCCGATACCCTGCCCCGGGCGGACCAACGGTCGGTAATCTCGGGTGAGGTTCACCGTCGGGGCGATGCCAGGCGGCGGATTTTCTAAGAAGCTGCTGGTGTCTTCGGTGACTCGGAGCAGTTCGACGATTCTCTCGAACAATTCAGTGTTGCTGCCGCAAGCTTGATGAAGATACGCGGACCGCGTGTCGGGGTCGGAAATTCCGCGGGCGATATGGAAGATCTCGTCTTCGGTTGGCGTTTGGATTGACACGATTCGTCTCCGGGGCACTCGGGGGCGGCTGAACGTTGTCCAATGCGAGATGACAGATCCGATTCCCCGATCAAAGATCGAAGTTTATCGATTTTTTTCCAGTTCGAGCCTCAACCACCCTTTCGCATAAACCCAATCGGCGTCCGCGGTCGATGTCGCAATCTGTAGGGAGTTCGCTGCCTGCTCGATCGTTAACCCGGCGAAATATCTCAATTTCACGAGCTTGGCTTTCCGGGGGTGGGAGGCTTCGAGCTTTTTGAGTGCTTCATCGAGTCCGAGTAGATCCACCTCAGCTGAGCTGGATTCTGGCTCTGCCACGGACAAGGAGATCCGCTTGCGATTCCCACCCGAACGAA
>NZ_JANZKV010000362.1 GCF_025060895.1 Stieleria sedimenti
ACACCAACACTTATGCCCGCGCCATTTGAGTCAGGCACCCTTCGTTTAAAAGTTGTCAAAGCACTCGCTTCCTTTTAAGAGTTGCCCAATCGTGTGTGGTCGCATCAATCTTCGCACTCCCGCGGCCGCTTGGACGCAAGAGTTTTTGCCGCTGTGGTCGCAAGACGAGATCGGCGTCAAGGCCGCCGAGTATGAAAGCACGGCGCGGTACAACATCGCGCCGACCCAGCAGGTGTCCTGCATCCGGGCCGCCGCCGATGGCCCACGTCGCGAGTGGGTGATGCTGCGTTGGGGTCTGGTCCCGTCATGGGCCGACGATTTGGCGATCGGCAATCGGATGATCAACGCCCGTAGCGAGACGGTGCACGAAAAGCCGTCGTTCAAGAAAGCGTTTGCCTGTCGACGCTGTCTGATCCCCGCCGACGGTTACTACGAGTGGATGAAGACGGCTGATGGCAAACAGCCTTACCTGATCGAGCCCGTCGATGGCGGCGTGCTGGCGTTGGCCGGTCTCTGGGAACGCAACCGCAAGATTCATGGTGACGACCAGCCGATCGAAACGTTTACCATTTTGACCACGGCCGCCAACGAGACGACACGGTCGATTCATGATCGGATGCCTGTGGTCCTGGATACCGACGGGCAAGCAGCATGGCTGGAACCGGATCTCGACGATCCGAGTTCGCTGCGCGCGTTGCTGCGACCGGCGCCTGCGAATCTGCTGACCGCCTTTCCTGTGTCAAAGATCGTCAACAGTCCCCGCAACGACGTGCCGGAGTGCGTCGAGCGAATCGAATTGCCGGAAGGGTCATCGCAGCAGCAGGATTTATTCTAGCCTTTAGGCGTTCCCACTCGCTGCGGAGCAGCGACACCGGGCGGCTAAAGCCTGCACACCAACACGTAGGCCCGCGCCAGCGGTGGGTATGGCGTTCTATTCCTCACGCAGTTGCTGATACAACTTCGCGCGGGCCAGTCTCCAATCGCGTTCGACGGTCCCCTCGCTGACGCCCAAGACTTCGGCGGTTTCGGGAATCGACAATCCCGAGAAGAACCGCAACTCGACGACTTCGCGCTGCCGCGGCGAGTCTTTTTCGAGCACTTCCAGAGACGCTTCCAAGTCTTCGAATCGGCAGCCGTTGCTGTTTTCAAAATTTTCCAGCACGACGTCCAGCGAACCGCGTTGATATTCCCCGCCACGTTTGGTGGTGTTGCGTCGTCGCGCGTGGTCGATCAAGATCTGACGCATCGCGCGGTTGGCGGCGGCGAAGAAATAGCGCCGGTCGGTCGCGTTGCCGATCGCATCGGAATCGAGCAACCGAATGCAGGCTTCGTTGACCAGCGCCGTGGCCTGCAGCGTGTGGTCGCTCCGCTCGCGACGCATCAGCGCCGAAGCCATCTGTCGAAGTTCGCTTTGGAGTTGTTCGAACAGTTGTTCTTTGACGGAATCGTTGCCGCGTCCGAGTTCACGCAGCATCATCGAGACGTCGTTGGGGGGCTGATTCATTCCTGCCGACCTTGCAAATAGCGGTGAAAGCCAATCGGCAGTGTACTCTTTCAGACCAAAAACTCCAAAATTGCGTCGGCAAGTTTGTTTTCGCAGGCGTCGTCGAATGCCACGAACATCGGGAACGAGTTGATTTCCAAGAACACCGGATCGTGAAATCCGTCTCGGCAGCGGAAGTCCAACGCGCAGTAATCGAAACCGATTTGTTCGACCAATTGATCGATCGCCGGGGCGAGTTCCACCGGGACATCGATCGCGTGGACGACCACGTTGTCGTCGGTTCGGTAATCAATTTCGGTCGTTTGCAGGTGAAACGCGTGCAGGTTTCCGCCGATCGAGAAGACCCGCACGTTTTCACCGTCGAGTCGCTCTTGGACGAATTGCGGCGCGAGCCCGGGGAGCCGCGAGGGGTCAGCGATGACATCGCCGGCGATGAAGGCGTGGTCGCCGCCGGCGAGCGGTTTGATGATTTTGGATTCGGGATCGGGAATCGTTTCCAGTGGCGAGAGGTCACCCAGGACGGTGGTTTGTGGAATCACAAACCCACAGTCGCGGGCGCGGACCAAATTGCGTGACTTGTTGTTTCCATCGCCGACGGTGCTTCGGTTGAGCAATCGAATGTTTGGCCAAGCCAATGCAAACGATTCGGCGACGTCGTAGGCGGCGTGATTGGCGACCGCGTCGGAATCAAACACGTTGAAACGCAGGAACATCGCTGCAGGCCGCACCGGCACGTCGCCGAAATCAATTTCGGGCGTTTGGAAATCCCAGGCGATCTGGCGAGCTCTCGGGCGGTCGGTGTCCCAGAAAAAATAATCGACGCCGCGCAGGTGGGCTTGGTCGACGATGCGTTGGGTGTTGGGGTCGGATTCACCGCCGACGATCACCAGGTCTGTGTTGCGCGCGTTCATTTTAGGGACCACTTACCAACGGCGAAAGTTTTTCCACGGCCGAGGGATGTTTTGGAAGGGACTTGAGGGAACCTTGAATTGCGGCTTCTTGATCGAGCCTTCTTCGCCCCAGGCCAGTGTGGTGGCATTCGGCGTGCGGTTGGATTCTTCACCCACCACATGGGTCGTCACCTGAGACTCTTCGCCGGAGCGGTTGGTCGTGATGGGGTTGGGCGTCGGTTGGCCTTCTTCACCCACGGCCAACGTCGTCGCACGCCGTCCGTCTTCACCCAGTCCGTAGGACAGCGTCGTCGGCGGCTGGATCGACTCTTCGCCGACTGCATAGGTTGTCGGCCGAGGGGTCGGCGGCTTGGTCGACTCTTCACCGACGGCCTTGGTGGTGATCTGAGGCGCCGGTGGCTTGGACGATTCTTCGCCGACCGCGTAGGTGGTGATTTGATTGGCCGGTGGCTGGGACGATTCCTCGCCGACGGCCTTGGTGGTGATTCGGGGTGTCGGTGGCTTGGACGTTTCTTCGCCGACCGCAAGGGTAGTCGCTTGCTGATTCGGCGGGCGAGTTTGTGGCGGCAGGCCGGGTGGGTTGCCTTCTTCACCGAGTGCAAAGGTGGTCAGGCGTCCTGAGCCACCGGACTGTGCCGACGCAGTGGTTTCGTCGAGCACCTTGTAGGCGGCTGCGGAAGACAGACCGGCGACGACCAGTCGACGCAGAAAATCGCGACGGGGAACTTGATCGTGCAGGGCTTGCTCGACGATCACGTCCACGGCCGGATGGGGGTTCGGATTGGGGGCAGACATGGGATCGTCCTTAGGAATTGAGTTTGGTGTGGGGGTCGCAGAGTGGGGTCGCAGGGGATGGAGCACTTTGTTGGAGTGCATTCGTCCGGAGTCGTGTGGGTGCCGAAAGATCGTCTGAAGCCGAAAGCCGTTGATTGAAGCTTAGCTGACAAAGAAACCCCGCACCGAGATCGGTGCGAGGCCGGGAGAAATGATTTCGGCGATTGTTTCACCAGCCGCGTCGGACGCTACGGCTGCGGAAGACCGTCGCTCGTGGTGTCGAGTTTTGGTAGACCGACGCCGTCGTTCCGCTGCTGTAGTTGCCGCCGGTGTAGCTGGGCGTGTTGGTCGGGTAAACGGGGTAGCCCGGATTGGAGGATTGGCGATTGTCGATCGCTTCGGACGACGAACTGCCGTAGGTGCCCCAGGTTCGGGTGACGGCATTGGAGCGGGCGTCGGCCCAGTTGCCGTTGGCGACGGCGTTGCTGTTGCTGCGGGCAAATCCGCCGACGGTGCGAGCGTAGGAATTGGAGTGTGAGCGGGCACCCCAGCCGTTGGCCGACGAGTTGCCGTTGCTGATCGCGACACCGCCGTGAGAAACGGCGCGGCTGTTGCCGCTGGCGAAACCGCCGTTGACTCCGCTGCCGGTCATCGTCGATCGGGCGTAGCCGCCGCCGCTGGCGACCGCCGAGGAATTCAGGCGGGTGTTGCCTCGTCCGTAGGCACTCGAGATGGCGGTGCCGCCGGTCGAGTAGCTGGACGCGGAGACTTGGGCGTGGGCGTTGCCGGTGAATGCAGCGGTGGCGAGGATGGCGACAACGGCGAAGGTGGTTGCGAAGCGTTTCATGGGTCTGTTCCTAGTGGACAAGAGGGTCAACGAGCTGGGTAAAGTTTGTGGCGGCCAGTGTTTTCGGCCTTCACCAGACACCTGCGTCGCGACCCGTCAAACCCCTGAACGATTTTCGAAAACTTTTCTCCTTCCCCTTGTTCCCAGGCTCCCGTCTGGGAACAGGGCAAAGTGGGGTAAGCATCCCGCTTGCCACCCTCGCCGGCCCCGCCGGCGCGTTCTGGAGGCGGAGCTCGGAACGACGTGAAAGCCGGATTGGATTGTGCCCACGGATGGCAGCGCGAACCCACGGATAAAAAGCAGCCGGGAATCCGTGGGGACGCCCAGACATCCCCCTGGTTCCCGCCTCCCGACCTCCATCGGCGCGTGGCGAGCGGCCACGCCGGTCTGGCGTTCCAAGGCGGAGCCTTGGAACGAGTTGAATGCCCCGCATGACGTTGACCGCCCGACGGGTCACCACCCTAGCGAGACTGACGGAGCACCGTTCGGACCTCGCGTTTGACCGCTTCGCCGAGCGTGCTCTGTCCCAGTTGTTGCTCGATTTCCGCCGCCGTGCCTCGAAATCGGATCGGGCCCTCGGCCATTTCCGGCAACGACATTTCGATCGCGATCTGGTCTCCGGCACGACTGACCGAAACGGCGCGACTGCCAGAACCGGAACTGATCGCCGAAGAGCTGACGCTGGTTCCGGTCGATCGATTGCCCGGCATCGGGGGGCCAAACATCCGCTCAGGGAACCGGTTTTCCATGGCCGCCGGGTGCAACACCTGCGCGCGGCCGCGGCGCAGCACCACGAGCGGAAACGCCGGGTCCGGCTGCTGGAGTGCATCGCCCGTGATGACGGCTCGCCCACCGGCTTCCAGGATGATGTCGCCGGCACGCAGTCCGGTGCCGGCCGCGGCCGACCCCGCGGCGACCGCCTCGACCAGCACCCCGCGTTTTTCACCCAGGATGGGCAGATGCAGACGCAACAATGTCGGCACGGGTTGGAGCGTCAGTTCCGGTTCCGGCTCGGTGGCCGCAGGTGGCGACTGGGCGAAGACGGCAAACGCGACGAGCAGGGTTGCGGCGCTGCCGCTGAAGAATCGAAGGGTCATGGGAACGGTCCTGAAAATGGAGTCGGGATTGGAAACGAAAGCGGGGGGATTTGTTTGGCGGCGAGTCGAAGTCACCCTCCCTCTGGGAGGGTCGCGGAGGAGTTTACGACGACGCGGGGAGGGTCTATATGGCTTGGGATCGCTCAGCGACATCCGTTCGACCCTCCCCTCGCTTCGCTCGACCCTCCCTGCCAGGGAGGGTGACGAAAGAACGATGCTGCCAGGGAGGGAGACGTCGTTGGCGGGACGCTGGCCAACGCAAAAAAGCCCCCGACCGTGGGTCGGAGGCTTGGTTGCGGTTGTGTTTCGATCAGCGGCCGAACATTCGAATTCCGCCGCCGCGGATGACTCGGGCGGGCATCGTCCGGGAACTGGTCGCGTTGGGTTGCCCTTGATAAACCTGACCTTGATAAACCTGACCACCCCACTGTCGCGTGTGGCTTTTGGAGTAGGCCTTGGTGTGTTGTCCGTAGCCGGTCGAATGGCTGCCGCCGTAGACTTGGCCGCCCGACGTGCCGGTGTGTCCGCCGCTGATCACGCGTCGGTTGCCGCCCTGGGTGACCACTCCGCCGTGGCTGACGTGGGCACCGCCGCGTCCGATATTCAGTTGAACGTTGTGGGCCGCCCCGGCTTGGCCGCCGCCGACACCGATCGAGTTGCTGATGGCGAGCCCATTGGGGCCGGCTCCGAGTGCGAACCCGTGACCGAAATCGACGCCGTTTTTCGAACTGCTGCGGGACTTGGCGATTTGGATCATGCCGTCGGCGTTGGCGCCGGCTCCGACACGTCCGCGGGCGATGTCGACCCAAGATCCAGCCGATTGGGCGGAAACTTCAGCCGGCGAAGCCGACAATGCGAGGGTGAACAGGGTGGCGGCAGCGATGGTGCAAAGGGTTTGACGTTTCATGGTTTTGCGGGGGTAGAGTGTGTTTTGAATCGGGTGAGTTGCCTGACACACGACCCTGCGGCAGTCGCGGTGAAACCCCTGAAACAAAACCTGAAAAAAGTCCGACCCCGGCGGTGTTCGCTGCGCTCGACCGCCGGCTAAGTGCTGGAATCCCTTTCGGGATACGAAGACAGTTGCATGACATTTAGCAATTGACGGACCACTGCGCGACTAAACAACGCTACGGCTACGGCGTGCTCTGGCACGAAAACTCGTCCAGCCACAGCGTCCCGTCCCCGCTGGCGACGATCTGGATTCGGACCGGGACGATGGTGCCGGCGGCAACGCGTCGGCCGTCGGCGGTTTGCGTCACGATCAACGGCGCCGCCACCCGGCGCCAGTCATAGCTGCCGGAATCAAACTCGATCAGTGTCTCGTCGGCGGGGCCTACGATTCGCATCGCACCGGCGGCCAGTCGTTCGGCTTTGGCCCAACAAGAGAGTCGGTAGCGCTGACCGGCAACGACGGAAAACGCTTGGCCGGTTCGGCCCGAGGGGTTGGTGACAGCGTCGGGGTCAGCCGCGGTCGCGGTGATCTTCAGCGAACGGTTTCCCGAGTGCGCGTCTGGGCTGACTGCGGCGGAAGACGCAAAACCCGGAGTGGTTTCCCACTTCGCGCCGGAAACGGAATTCCAGTAGCGGATCGAATCGAGTTCGAAGCCGCCATTGAGGATCGAGGCCGCGGTCGTTTGTCGGGGGTCGGCGGCGGGCATCACTTCGATCTTGGTCGCCCGGGGCAGCTTGGCGAGCGATTTGATCAACGTTTCCAGAGCGACGACTTGCGTTTCGTCGACGCGCGAGGTGCGTTTTCGTTGACTCAGTTCGGTCGTGATGGAGCGAACGGTGGAGAGTAGATCGCAGGCGGGTTCGACATCGATCGCGCGTCCGACGGCCGCCTCCGCGGCGACCAAGTCGCCGGACAACGCTGCGGTGCGGCAATGTCCCAGGGCGGCGGCAGCCTGATTTTCGCCGGTCAGTGCGGCCCGCTCGGCGACCAAAAACATCGCCGCTGCTTCGCTCCATCGCCCTTTGTTCTCCCAGCACTGCGCCAGGCCGAAGGACCCGAACGGATGATCGGGATCGGCATCGCAGACCGCCTGGAAATCGAACACCGCCGCTTCCATCGCTCGCTCGCTCAATAAGATCATGCCACGGATCGCTCGCGCGTCGAGGTTGTTCGGATCGATGGCCAGCGCCGATTCGATCGCCGCGAGCGCCTCGTCCTGGCGGGCTTGATTGAGTCGGACGCCGGCCAATGCGGTGAAGCCATCGACCAGGTTGAAACGAATTTGCGATTCGGGGCGAGCGAGTTGTTGTTGCAACCAGTCGCCGATCTGTGCCCGTCCCCGCAGGTCGTCGACGGCGACAAAACGCACGTCGGCAATTTCTCCCAGGGGATACGTATCGATGGCGGTTTGGATCCAAAGCCGCAGGGCTCGATCGACTTGCGACAGTTCGGCGAAGGCCTGGCCGGCCTGCCATCCGACCCAGGGGTGAAGGTCGTAAGACTGCATCGCACGCTGGGCGTCCTCGAGACTCCATTGCAACCGTTCGGTCGCGCGACGCTGACGTTCGGCCGGACTGTAACGTTCGTCGTCGGCGATCAGCTGGGCCTGCCAACGATACACGCTGGAACGATCGGCAAAGGCAAAGCAGCGCTGGGGCAACAACGTGATGCACTGACCGAAGGCGTGCAGCGCGGGTGCCAAGTCTTCCCATTGCAGATCGTCGGGATGCTCGACACCGCTCCGCTGGGCGATCAAATAGTGGACTTGCCCAAGGCCCAAATGGGTTCCGTAGTAATTCGGGCCCAGGGCGGCCGAGCGCCCGAACAGATCACGCGCGGTGAGCAGTGCGTCGTCACCTTGATAGCCGCGAAAGACCAATTCAAAGCTGGGGTCGATCGCGGCGATCATGCTGAGCACGGCCAGGGAGTGCGCATCGGCGCCGTTGCGTGTTTGTCCCAAATCCTTTCCTTGCAATCGCGCGCCTGTGCCCAGTCGCATGTTTGCGATCGATCGATACAAGCGGGTGGATTCGGACAGTCGAAACCGATCGATGCGGTCACTGACCACCAGCGCCGCTTTCGCTTCGGCTTTGCCGGCATTGGTCGTCAGCAATCGACCGGCGGCGCGCAGCAACGCGCTCGGGCCTCCGACGCGACCTTCGCCGGTCAGTCGGACACCGATCGATTTGACCAGCATGGCATCCATCAACATCAACTGCTGATAAACGTCCCATCGAAGGCGATCGATTTGTTCAGCCGAAAGGTCTTGATCGGGCAGCCCGGTCCACCAATCGGCGCGGTCCCAGATGCCCAGTCGTTTCAGGGCGGTGGTGCAGGCCAACAGGGCTTTGGTGTCTCGACTCAGGACGTTTTGTTGCTCGACGGTTTCGGCGAGGGTGTAAAAATCGACGAGCGCCTCGATGCGATTCGCTTTCTGTTCGATTCGATCGGCTTGTTCGATCAGTCGCGGTTCGGATCGCACACCCGGCAGGGTGTTCTTCAAGACGTCCAACGCGGAGGTGTATCGATCGCGCGACAGCTCGATCGCGGCCAGATTCTCCGCGGCGTCGGCGGTGGTTTGCAACTCCGCGAGCCGTTGTCGGTCTTTGGCTTCGAGTTCCAGACGCTTGCTCCGCCGTTCCTGTTCGGCTTGCAGTTTTCGAACGTTCGCCACATTCCACAGGATCGACCCGAGGACGCCGCCGATCGCCAACAGCAGAAACGTCGCGGCAAGGGTACTGGTGACGGTGCGGTGTCGTCGCATCCAGCGATTCACGCGAACCGAAACGGAATCCTTGTGAATCGATACCGCTTGATCGGCCATCCAGCGATTGACGTCGTCGGCGATGTGGTTCGGATCGGCGTAACGGTCGGTGGGGTCGGTGGCCATCGCTTTCAAACAGATCGACTCCAGCGGCGGCGCGATGTCGGCCGCGATTTGGCGTGGCCGGGTCAATGTTCCTGCGGCGATTTTTTTCAACAGCCGAGAGACGGAATCATCCTGATGTGGCGGGCGGCCGGTCAGGATTTGGTACAGGGTTGCGCCCAGCAAATAAACATCTGTCCGCGTGCCGATGGACTCCAGTTTTCCTTGGGCTTGTTCGGGGCTCATGTATTGCGGCGTGCCCACGGTGCCGCCGAGGCGTGTGGGCGTGGACCCGCTTCCCTGGGCAAACGCTCGGGCCAGGTCGGCCGTCATCGATTCGTCGACCGGTTCGTCCAGCAATTTGGCCAGCCCCCAATCGACGACCAGCGTTTCACCATAGGGGCCGACCATGATGTTGGACGGCTTGATGTCGCGATGCAGGACACGCTTGCTGTGGGCGTATTGAATCGTGTTGCACACATCGACGAATCGTGACAGCAGCTCACGCAGTTGCAGCCCTTTGGCGTCGGCGGAGTCGGAGGGTTGCGGCGGTCGATGGTAGCGATCGATGGTGTCTTTCATCGTGTCGCCTTCGATAAACCGCATCGCGTAATAATGTTGTCCATCCGGCCAGGTGCCCATCGCATAGACGGGCACGATGCCCGGGTGTTCCAGCCGACCGGTCACCTTGGCTTCTTGAACGAAACGCTGCCTTGCTTCCTCGTTGCCGGCCCAGCGCGGTTTGATTTGCTTGATCGCCACGTCGCGATCGAGTTGTCGGTCATGGGCCAACAGGACTTCGCCGAGTCCTCCCTGGCGATAGGCACGGAAGATTCGGAATCGATCCGTGTCGTCGTTGGTCGGCCCTTCGACAATCGGAGTCGCGGCATCATCACGGCCGTCGTTCGTAAAGAGATCGGACCGTAGAAACGCCCCGTCGCCGGCTTGCCGATCCGCTCGGATCAGCTCCATCACCGCGTCCCGCAGCGGCTCGTCATCACCGCATCGCTGATCGAGGAACGGGGCAAGCTGGTCCGCCGGCAGTTCGACGGCCTCCAGGAAAATCGTCTCGATCGTCTCACGGTCGGGCATGCCGGTTTGAATTCCTTGGATTCTTCTCGGGATCAGCCGTTTGGCGCCAGCCTGTGACGATCCATCATTCTGCCCCGAATTATTTTGCCATCGCTCCCCTGATTCCCACCGGCTTGACGGGGCATGGTGTCTCGGTGGAAAGGTAGGAAGATTTTGGAGGTAGGAAAATTGGCGAAATCAGTTGGCAGTGCTTTCCATGATCGTCTTACCTGTTTTCCGCAACGAATAGCAGTTGCAAGGCACCCCCTACGGCCCTGCGACGCTGGCCGCCAGATCCGGATGCCAGGTCGGTGCGGCCAGTTCCAGGGTCAGGTTCCATCGTTTCGCCGCATCCTTCCGTCCCGATTGACGGACCAGATTCAGCAAGGAGATCATCGGGGCGGTCCGCAGAGCCATCGGCAACGCTTCGATTTCACTTTCGATGCGGATCAGATTGGCGTCGATGGCGGGCGGCGGTTGGGTGCGATAGGTCAGCTGTTTGGCGAGTGATGCAATCCGTTTTCGCTTGCCCTGATCGGCTAAACGCGTCAACGCAGCTTCTGCCGCACCGCGATACTTGGGTGATCGTAGCAACCAGCTGGCCACGACCAGCTTGACCGCCAGCGAATCCGACGCGGCGTGTTGGGCGGCAATCTGGACGATGGACTCCTCGCCGCCGATCGTTCCGGTCCAATCGATCGGCAGGATCGCCAGTGTCGTCGTCGGCAGGGGGCGGGCGTCGAGTTGGCTGACCAGTTCCAATGCGATGTCGCCCCGTCCGCCGCGCATCGCTGCTTGGGCGGCCATCATCGAGAGCCATTGTTGCCGCCAGACGGGAGGCCGGCTGGAGGCGTCGTGATCGCTGATGCTGCGGACCAAGGCGGGCAGTGCGGCGCCGAAGTCTCCTTGACGGAACAACTCCAGCGCAGCGGCTTGATCGGGTGGAACTCGGGTCAGGTCGACCGCGACGACGCGGGCCGATGAAACACGCGTGATCACGCTTTGCCCGTCGAGTAGGATGGCCAGTTGCTCGGCGTCGTAGGTTTGGATCGTTCCACGCAGCGTGCTCATCGGTCGCGGGTACCAACGCTCTGATGAGCTCGATATCGTTTCCGTCGGCGGCGCCAATCGGACGCGATGCGGCGGTTCGGCCGTCGGCGGCGTTTGGGCTTCTGCCGTCGCGGATCCGGCGGCCGACAGCGTGACCAGGCAGGCCGCGATCAGGTGCGTCCACGTGGTGAGGCGGGGGCTGGCTGCGATCACGGCGCGGGTGCCTCGTCGGCGCCAGGTTCCGCGGCGGCCGGCTGCGCCGGATCGGACCGCAGCTGCCGCACGTCGACGTATTGGTACTGCCCGTGGTTCATGGCGGCCAGGTCTTTCAGGAAACTATCCGCTGCGGGGCCGCCGCGGCTGCCGAATTCGATGGCGTGAATCGTCGTCCCGCTTTGTTCGGCGCGGTCTTGCACCACCTTCAATTCCAACTGGGACAGTCGCGGGATGTGCGCGTCGGTGAGAAAGAATACGACGTCCGGCGAAAGTCGCAGGGCCATCAGCAAGGCGCCCTTGTGTTTGGTGCCGCCGAACGCTTGAATCGCTTCGACGTAACGTTGCGCCCGTTTCAAGTTGTTCGGCTCTCCGGAAACCATCGTCATCGGCATCCCGGACAGCTGAAACGGTTTGACGTTTTCGTTGTAGAAAATGATCTGGAACTGTTGCTGGGGGGACAGCGATTGCAGGCTGCGGATCAATTCTCGTTTGGCGCTTCGGAGCGGCAAGCCGCCGAAGCCGTTCATGCTGTCGCTGCGGTCAAAGACATAGACGAAACGCGTCCCGCTGCCGGAGACGCCGAACAGTTTTGCCGTTGCTTGTTGGCCGGACGGCGATCGGCTGGACGTGCCCGCTCCAGCGCCGAAGGCGTCACCGTCCAGCTTGACCTCGCCGGCAATCCCGCTGCCGCTTTGTGGGGCCGGGGTCGATTGCATCGCCGATAAGATGCCTTGCAGATCGATCGGCGGTGACAGATCGGCCGGTGGGGCCGCGGCGGCCGACGCACTGGAGGCGTCCGCGACGGCTTCTTGGACCGTTTCATTGGGGGCCGCGGTGACTTCATCGTAGCGGTCGCGATCGGGCAGCCGATGGACCACCGCGATCCCGATTTGGCGGTCATTTATCCCCTCGGAGCCCTTAGGGGCGGTGGAAGCCACCCACGCGATCAGGATCAGTAAAACCAAGTGCAGCACGAAAGAAAGCAGCAGCGGCGGTGTAGGATGAGGCGGGATTTCCGGCCCCAGCTTGGCAGGCGGCGAATCGTTTCGGGGCGGCGTTGCGTTCAAGCTGGTCCTGTATCCTGTGATCCGAGACAAATCCGCTGCCAGACTCGCCACCGGCGGTTCTCAGCAGGGCCTCTCCAAATTACGTTATTAGATCAAGATTGTAACGATTTCACGCCGGCGCCGACGTCTCCGAATTTCCGGACCGACGGTTAGACCGCCCTTATTGGAGTAAATCTGTGAGCCAAGCTCGTTTTTTGTTTACTAGCGAATCGGTCAGTATGGGCCACCCTGACAAGTTGGCCGATCGGATTTCCGATGCCATCCTGGACGCCCTGTTCACCGAGGACCCCAACAGTCGCGTTGCTTGCGAAACCATGGTGACCACCGGCGTTGCAATCATCGCCGGCGAAATTTCCACCAAGGCCAAGGTCAACTATGCCGACGTGGTTCGTCAAACGATCAATGAGGTCGGGTATACCGACGATCAAATGGGGATCTGCGGCGACACCTGTGCCGTGATGGTCTCGGTCGACACCCAAAGCCCCGATATCGCCCAGGGCGTTGATTCGGACGACGCCAGCGGAAAAGACGTCGGTGCCGGAGACCAGGGCCTGATGTTCGGCTATGCCTGCAAGGACACCCCGGAATTGATGCCGCTGCCGATCGCACTCTCGCACCGCATCATCAACCGCATCACCGAGGCTCGCTTCAACAAAGAAGTCAGCTGGTTGCGGCCGGATAACAAGGCCCAGGTGACGGTCGAGTACGAAGGGAATACGCCCGTCCGAGTCGATACCGTGGTCGTCAGCGCCCAGCACGATCCCGACGTCACCAACGACGAGATCCGCGAGTTCATCATCGAAAGTGTCATCAAGCCGTCGCTGCCCGAAGGCATGGACAAGGGTGACATCAAGTATCACATCAACCCGACCGGCAAATTCGTCGTCGGCGGCCCCCATGGCGACTGCGGCCTGACCGGACGCAAGATCATCGTCGATACCTACGGCGGCTGGGGACGTCACGGCGGCGGCGCGTTCAGCGGCAAGGATCCGACAAAGGTCGACCGCAGTGCCGCCTACATGGCTCGCTATGTCGCCAAGAACATCGTTGCAGCCGGACTGGCCGAACGCTGCGAAGTCCAACTGGCCTATGCGATCGGCGTGACCGAGCCCGTCAGCGTCCACGTCGACAGCGAGGGAACCGGAACCGTCCCCGACGAGCGACTGTGTGAACTGGTTCGGGAACATTTCCCGCTGACACCCTCCGGGATCATCGAGCACCTGAAATTGCGCCGTCCCGTGTTCAAAGTCACCACCGCAGGCGGTCACTTCGGACGCGAAGGCGACACGTTCACGTGGGAAAACACCGACAAGGCCGACGCATTGGCGGCGGCATCGAAGCTGGCCGCTGCGGCCAACTAGCTCGTGCGTCTACCGCGTAGGTCACGCTGTGCGTGACGCTGGCATGCATAGCATGCCCT
>NZ_JANZKV010000363.1 GCF_025060895.1 Stieleria sedimenti
TCGTCTTTGAGTCAACGAAATTTGAGTCAACGAAAACCACCCTCGAACCACACAACGCGAGTCACGGGGCAGTCATGCGCCGCTGGATCACACGAAAGGCCCAGAGAGATCAAGACGGCGATCGCACCAAAACGCGGACGACCTACGGCCGGTAGATCAAGGAAGCTGGCGTCAGCCTACTCTAGCAAGACCCACACAATCTCAGCCCACCACGACCGCACGTCAACCGTCGAAGCGGCATGCAATTCGATCAACTTCAACGGTGGCGAGATGCGGGCGGCGGCGATTGGCTCAACCACTGAGTGGATGGCGACCACCACCGCTCCGTATCATCGCATGGTTCAACGCAGATTTGAACAATGCCGGACCTGTGGCTGGAACAGTTTTCCCGGACGTGTAGAATAACGACAGGCAAGTCCTACAGGAGCGGAAAATGTCAACCATCAGTGTGAATGTGCCAGACCGGGTCATGTCCGCAATCGCCGAGCGTGCACGAAACAGTGGCTATGCGGATGTAAACGAGTACGTTTCGCAGTTTGTGCTGCGACTATGCGAGCGTCAGAGCGAAGTGGAAGCATTGGCGATCGAGGGGTTGCAAAGCGGGCCGAGTGAACCATGGGACAAGAATGAAATCGAAGGCATACGGGCAGACCTGAAGTCAAAGTACGGAAATTGAATGCCCGAGCGTAGAACGCCGCATCGCAGGCGGCTTGCCATCGACGACATTGCGGGGCATTCGAGCCGTATTGCCGAGTCAAATCTTGATGCCGCGCTGCGTTTTCTCGATGCGATTGAAACGACGGTCGATTTGCTGTGTCAGTTTCCAGAGGCTGATGGGCTTCGGGCGAAGCTAGTAAACGGCTTCGGCAACCACGTCGTTCTCTATTTTGTGACGCCGGAAACGATCGACATTGTGCGTGTGATCTGGGGCGGACAAGAGATCGACCAAATCGCGTTGCAGTGCAAGTGACGCCTGAAGTATCAATCGGCGAACGAATTGCGATCTATTCGCGCGTGGGGAGGAACGGGGAGCGATCGGGCGGCAGACTTTTTTCGCCACCTCAGGTGGGCCGATCAGAAAAACTGATTAGAACGGATCCTGGCAGACGGTGTCAGTTTCTCAGGCCCAGGTGAATTCGAGCGCATTGGCGGAAGGGCGATCCGGTTCGGACTCGGCCTCCTTCGCACTTGCTTGTTCACTTTTCGCACGACCAGTCGTATCAAGTGCGAAAAACCTTCACCCATCGCGGCGCCCACGGCATCCCGCAGGGATTTCAGCAAGTAGCCGGAGGTCA
>NZ_JANZKV010000364.1 GCF_025060895.1 Stieleria sedimenti
AGGGCTCGCACCCTGCCGCTCACAATCAACGATACGGGTTCGCGGAACGGCGCGAACAAACATCGCGCCGTTTGGTGGCAACGCACCTAAAAAACGAGCCTCGACTGAGACAGTCGAGGCTGCGTTGAAAATCTTTCAGGCACGGCGTCGATCAAACGACGTGACCGGCGTCTCAGTCGCGAGGCCGACGGCTGCCGCCGCCACCACCGCCACCGCTTCCGCTGCGACGACGTCCGCTTCCACCACGGCGTCGCGGGCGATCACCGTTGTCGCCATCGCCACGGTCGCCGCGATCACGATCGCCACCGCGGTCGTCGCCTTGCTCGGCAACCATCGCGGCGATCTCGTCCTCTTCGCCCAACTCTTCGAGCGCCTGACGACGACTCAGCTTGACGCGGTCGTGCTCGTCAACATCGATGACCAAAACCTTCATCGCGTCACCGACGCGAACCACCTTGTCGATGCTGCTGATGTAGCCGCTGCTCAACTCGCTGATGTGACACAGCCCGTCGCGTCCGGGCAGGATCTCGACGAACGCACCAAAGTCCTTGATGCTGCTGACGATGCCGTCATAAATCTTTCCGATTTGCACCGTCGCGGTGCACGCTTCGACCTGACGCATCGCTTCGGCGGCAGACTCTTTGTCGTTGCCGGCGACCAGTACCGTGCCGTCGTCATCGACTTCGATCACGCACCCGGTCGATTCTTGGATGCCACGAATGTTCTTGCCGCCCGGACCGATCAGAGCACCGATCTTGTCCGACGCAATACGGGTACGCAACAGTCTCGGGGCGGTCGGAGCCGTTTCGCGACGGGGACGCGGAATCGTCGTCAGCATCTTTCGCAAGATTTCGATGCGAGCTTCACGCGACTGTTTCAACGTCGCGCGAATGATCTCTTCGCTAATCCCGGTGACCTTCAAGTCCAGCTGAATCCCGGTGATGCCGTTTTGCGTACCGGCGATCTTGAAGTCCATGTCACCGAAGTGGTCCTCGCTGCCCAGGATGTCGGTCAGCAAGACATACTCGTCTTCTGAGTTCCGCACCAGACCGACCGAGATCCCCGCAACCGGGTTGCTGATCGGAACGCCCGAGGCCATCAGGGCCAGGGTGGCACCGCAAACCGAAGCCATCGAGCTACTGCCGTTGGACTCGGTGATGTCACTGATCACGCGGACGGTGTAGGGGAATTCATCGGCGGCCGGAAGCACCGGCGCGACGCTGCGTTCGGCCAAGCTGCCGTGCCCGATTTCGCGTCGTCCCGGCCCACGGATCGGCCGACATTCGCCGACGGAAAACGAGGGAAAGTTGTAGTCGAGCATGAACTTCTTGCTGAACTCGTCATGCAATCCGTCCACTCGCTGTTCGTCGCGGGCCGTGCCCAGCGCCACCGTGATCAAGGCCTGCGTTTCACCACGCTGGAAAACGGCCGAGCCATGGACGCGTGGCAAGACATCGGTTTCGCAGTGGATCTGACGCAAGCTGGTGTTGTCGCGGCCGTCCGGTCGGGTGCCGGCGACGATCAGATCACGAGCCACCTTGCCTTCCAAATCATGCCAAACCGATTTGAATCGCTTGGTGCAGATCGCACCTTCGGCATTCGGATCGGGAATCATCTCGGCCATCGCCTTGTCACGCAGCGCACTGACGGCGGCGGCGCGATCTTGCTTGCCCGAGGTTTGCATCGCGGCCTTGAATTCGTCGTAATAACGGGACGAAATCTGGTCCATCAACCCGTCATCTTCCGGCGGGGTGTATTCGATCTTTTGCGGGTTGACCTTCTGGTACAGCTCGTCTTGAAGATCGATCACGTCGCGGATCGCGGCGTGGGCGAACTGAATCGCCTCCATCATTTCCTCTTCCGGCATCTCGTTGGCGAATCCTTCGATCATCGCCACCTGATCGCGCGAACCGCTGACGATCATGTCCAGTTCGCTTTCTTCCAGATCCGAGTTGCTCGGGAAAGCGACCAATTCACCGTCGACTTTACCGACGCGGACCGAAGCGATCGGTCCCAAGAAGGGCAAGGAACTGATGTGCAGCGCCGCACCCGCTCCATTCATCGCCAACACGTCGCCGTCGTTTTCCTGGTCACTGGCGACGACGAACGCTTGGACTTGAACCTCGTCCATGAAACCTTCCGGCCACAACGGACGAATCGGTCGGTCCATCAAACGCGAACTCAAAATCTCTTTCGTCGACGGACGGCCTTCACGCTTCAAAAACCCGCCGGGGAACTTCCCGGCCGCCGCGAATCGTTCGCGGTAATCACACATCAATGGGAAAAAATCGATTCCCTGTCGCGGGGTACCGCTGGCCGCAGCGACCAAGACGACGGTCTCACCGTACTGAACCAACACTGCACCGGCGGCTTGCTTCGCCAATTGACCGGTCTCGAACGACAACACATGGCGTCCGATTTTTTTTTCGACGCGAACTTTATTCACAGTCACTTTACTTTCCTTCCTGCAACTACAACTACAACAAAATTACTCCGGAGACCGACCGGCCCGATTGCCCGCAGGTGCCCGAAGTCATGAACGATAATTGAACCGTTTTCGACCAACAGATCGAAATGAGAACGCCCCCGATGCGAATGGACACTCGCCGGCACGGTCCGACGCCAGCGAGCACGATCAGGCGCGATAGAGAAAAGGTCCTGGTGGGGAATAGGTCGCAATCACCCACGACAGCGGCAAGCACAACGCTTGCCGGAACCCGCCCGGCGATTGGCATCGAGGCCTTCCGGGCGTGAAGAAGAAAGCGAGAAATCAATCTCAGGTCGCCGCGATGGCGACTTTTGGCCGAAGCCTTCGTCACGCCAGAGCGGCCGAACCCGGGCTACTTACGGATGCCCAGCTTTCCGATGATATCTAGGTACCTCTGCGGGTCTTCCCCGCGGACGTAGTCAAGCAAGCGACGTCGACGGCTGACCAAACCGAGCAATCCGCGACGCGACGCGTAATCCTTGTTGTGCGTCCGCATGTGCTCGGTCAGCCCATTGATTCGCTCGGTCAAAATCGCGATCTGAACCTCGGGAGAACCGGAATCGCCGTCATTTGCACCGTGTTCTTTGATGACTTCAGCTTTTCGCTGCTTCGAAATCGTCATTTCGTACTTACTTTCAAACCAATTGATTGTTTCGTGTCTGATTTACGGTCCGGTAGTTTACCGACACCGCCCAATACCGCAACGGCAAAAAAAACAGGTTCCAGGTTCCAGGTT
>NZ_JANZKV010000365.1 GCF_025060895.1 Stieleria sedimenti
CGGTTCGCGCCAGCGCGAGCAGCCTCGCCGTTCAGATTGATCAAGCGGCTCGCTTGGTCGTGTGCTCGAGCGAAACGGGATCCGACTGCGACGGACCGACCGTGGCACCCTGATCCGTCTCCCGCTGCTGCGTCACATCGGTTTGGAACATCCAAGCCATCGCAACCAGGATGTGATCGCTGCAGCGAATCAACATCATCTCCGTCCGCGAATCCTTGCCACCATAAATCGGCAGACGTCGGCCGATGCGCGAGGCAAAGTCGCGAATCAGAAAATGCGCCAACGCCGGACGCCGCACGAAAATCTGAACCGGAAACGCCAACGACCCGACGGTGGGGAGACAACCCCAGAGCAAGGCTTCGGTATGTCGGACGCTGCGGCCACACGCCAACCAGTTCGACAGCGTCACCACGGCACGCGCCAACGGCAACAGCAACCAGGGCAACAAGAACCAGACATTGCCGGTCACCACTGCGGCAGCCACACCACCATATTTCGCCGGCACCACCCATGGCGAACAGGCCTTGATCGCCAAATGCAGAGCCATCCCCCGCGCATACGTCGCGACCTCCTTCGCATCAACCTGACCAACCAGATCGGAAGCCTCGTCTGAACCGATTCGTTGCTCGGATTCCCAGCGTCGGATCGAACGGCGGAGGTACCGCAATCCCACGTAAGTCTGATAGCGGCGTCGTGTCAACAGATGCCACGTCGCGCGTGCCGAGCGGCTCACCTGACGCCGCGTCCTAGCCACCAACCGCCGCCACGTGTCCAGTCGTAGCGGGGCCGGCTCGCACGTTTTCCAACGAGAGGTGTGATCGATCAACGCGTCGACGTCGGCCGCCCCGGCCAACATCGACAAACGCAGCTTGCCAGCGTCCAGATCATCGAACGGCGGCCAGGTCCGCTGGCCGGCGGCGAGCAGCCAATACTTGGGGACCAAGATCGCGGGGATGCCGGATTCCAAATCGATGATCGTGTAACGTTCTCCGCGACGCAATAAATTGGCGGTGGAAACCATCGCCCGCGGGTCGACCTGCCAGCCGCTGCCGGTCAGCCCCGCTTGCACCAGAGCGTCTTTGGCACGATGCATCACCGAGATCAACTGATCGATTTCACCCGCCGCCTCGCCCAGGCCGGTCGGACGGACGCCACGACCGGCAACATGTTCGGCAGCCAGCACCCAACCAGGCGCTGCCGCGTCGAAGCGGACGTAGAGCGGAGCAGCGACGTCGACGTCCACGCCCGCCCGCTGCAAGATCTCGGCCCCCACTCGGCGGCGATAGAAACACGCCAGGATCGCGTCGCGGTTGAATTGATAGGCAAACGGGGCGAAAAAGAAGATCCGATAGATCGCACGGGTCAATCGGCCCGGGCAAAACACCTTTTCGACACAACGTACCGTCGAACCGTCTCGAAATGTCGCATCGACCAGCCGCGCCGTCGCCGCCCGCCCTTTTCCAAGTTCACGGACGACCCGGACGTCGGTGGGAGCGTTTTCGGTCGGGGCCAGTCGTTCGGATATCACAGCATTGGCGTTACGGAAGGGCGATTCGGTTCGCCTGTAGCAAATTCGGCGGTCCCGTGGCAAGGCGGCTACGCCCACGACGCACACCCGCACGTGGCGTCAGCCAGTGGCGCGCGGTGACCCTGAACCCGACACACGCCACGTTGTGGCGACCCCGGCGGGCCGCGTCAGCGACCGGCGCCCCAGCGGGCAACGCTGTGAAGCATTTTTTAGCGACAGCCCGCGAGCGGGCTGTCGATTTAGTCGATGTTTCGAAATCAGCGTGATCATCTCAGCCCGACGCGTAAGCGAGGGGCGCCGCGCTGCCCCTTGCTTACGCGTGCGGGCTTAAATCCAATACCGCTAAGTTA
>NZ_JANZKV010000366.1 GCF_025060895.1 Stieleria sedimenti
TTCATGGAGCAGCAAGCGATTTGGGACGAAATCAGCCAACCGAATCGCATCAATGCCAATGACCCGACGACACCGTTTGCGATTCCGTGGCCTGCGATGGGACCGGCGCCGCACTTGAATCGTTATCGACCTTGGGTCACCGAAATTCCGATGCTCCGCTGTCCCAGCGATCCGGGGGTCGGGCTGCCGGCTTTGGGACGCACCAATTATGGTGCGTGCATGGGGGATTCGATCCACTGGGCCGTTCGCGGACCGATCGACTTCGATCGCAATCAGAACCGTTCGGACTTCTGGGTGCCGAAGCAAACCAACGGTCAAGCGCGAAACTCGTTGGCGTGTGACCGCGGTGTGTTTGTACCGCACAAGGATTCGAAGTTCCGCGACATCTTGGATGGTCTTTCCAACACCATCATGATGGGTGAAATCATCACCGATTTGCAGGATCGCGATAAACGCGGCCGGCAAACACGGAACGCCAACCTGGCGGGCAACGGCAACTCGGTCATTCTGCAGAACCCAAAATGGTGTGAAGACCAAGGTCAAATTGACCCTGATCGTCCCAAGTTCTGGGATCCAAGCGCGCCCGTTGATACCGGTGCCGGCAACGGCCGGGGGTATCGTTGGGCGGACTTCCGCATCATGTTCTCGGGGATGTCCACGGTCTTGCCGCCCAATGCGGAAGTTTGCGGGATCAACAATACCGGCAACACGCTGATCGGCTCAGCGTCGAGCCGTCACCAAGGCGGTGCTCACGTCTTGATGGGTGATGGGGCGGTCATCTTTATGACCGACTCGGTCGAAGCGGGGAATTCGAGAAACCCGATGGTCTATCTCAATGGTACACCGGCCAACAACAATGTGCCGGGCTCACAGAGTCCGTACGGGCTTTGGGGTGCACTGGGAACCAGGGCGAGCAGTGAAACGATCGAAGAGCAGCTTAACCAGTAGCGCAATGGACGCTCACTAGCGACCAAAAGAAAAACTCGGCTTCGCAGAGCGAAGTCGAGTTTTTTTGTGTCGTGATCGTTGCAACTGGGGAGGAACGACTCGGCAACGTCCTACTCCGTTTCTTCGAAATCCTCATTCATCGCTGCTTCTTCGGCAGCGATCGCAGCTTCATAGGCCTCGATCTCGGATTGCTCGGCGTTTTCAGTCACACTACCACCTTCGTTGCCACCGCAACCGACCAAACACATTGCCACGGCAAACGTGAACACCAAACCCATTGATTTGAACATCATTCCAACCTTGTTAATTGTTCTGTTTCTGCGTCGAACACAAACCATCAGTATACAAAGTCGGCGTCTGGCGTTCGAGGCCTTGGCGTTGGTCACACGACGATCGCATCAAAAT
>NZ_JANZKV010000367.1 GCF_025060895.1 Stieleria sedimenti
GGGAGAGAATCTAAATGGTTACCAAATCCCGCAGTTAAAGAATCGACGTCCCAAAGGGATAGCCGCAAGCTGGAAGCTTACGCCACGATCGCAAGCTGGAAGCTTACGCCACGTTAGGCGATGATTTCGCGTTTGTTTTGGACGTAGTCCCAGAGGACGAAACGATCCAGGTTGTTGCCGCTGGTGAAGAACACGCGACCAGACGTGGACTGCGCCATCCGGTTGGCAAACCGGATGTCTTCTTCGGATTGCGACCAACTGGGCACCAGAAAGATATTGATCGTGATTCCTTCCTTAGCGCACAAGGCGGCTTCGCGCATCGTGGCTTGCTCGGTCCGCGGATCCGGCGGGTACAGCATGTACAGCCATTCGTCTTCGCAATGCGCCGTGGGTAACCCATCGGTGATCAACACGATCTGGCGGTTCGGTGTGTCGCAATTGACCAGGTTTTGGCGTGCCAATTGCAACGAGCGCTGAATATTGGTGAAGTGCGGATGGATTTGTGCTTCGCTGACATTCTGGTCACTGAGGTCGGCTTTGAGCCGCACCCAAGGATCGTGAATGGTGACCGGTTTGGGCATCAGGTTGATGATTTCGCCGGGGGCGCGGAGTTTGGCGAACGTGTACATCTCGATGAATCGCAAGAAATCACCGGGGTATTCGGATTGGATCAATCCCTGCAGCGCGAGCGCCATGCGTTTGACGTTCATGTATTGGCCGTCGTAGCGCATCGAACCGCTCATGTCCATGATCACACAGGTGGCGCACTTGGGGTGATTGCGTGTCTTGTGGATTTCGATGTCATCGCCGCGCAGCCGCAGCGGTCGCTCGTCGCCTTGGCGAAGCAGGGCGTTGATGACCGTTTGCGGGATGTCCATGTTGGCGACCGAATCGCCGAACTCGTAAGGCTTGGTTTGTTGCAATTCCACCGCGCCTTCACCGACGACGTTTCCTTGATGGCGTCCGGACCGCGAAGGGGCCAGCTCACTGAAGATTCGTTCGAGCAGCCGGCCTTGAAAGATCTTGTAGGCGTGGGGCGTCAGACGAAACTGTCCGGACGAATCACGCTGGAGCCCCTGACGCTCGGCTTCTTCGCGGATCAAGTTCTCGACCTGACGTCGCATCTCTTCGAGCTGTTCCATGTCGCCCGGTTGAGCGAACTCGCTGAGCATGTCCATGTCGATCAGCCCGATCTGCGCCGACTTGGCTGCCTCTTCGAGTTGCTTGAGTAACTCGTCGATCTTTTCGAGTTCTTCTTTGATTTCCAAGGCTTTGGGAACCGACATCGACTCGTTGCCGGTGAACTCATACTTGCTGGCGAGTTCTTCGATGTTGTGTTTGTCACCCATTCGTGCGGCGATCTTCAACAAGTCAGTCGAGAGCGATCCGCCCTGATCCTCGGCGCGATACCAGAGCGATTCGAGCAGGTAGGGCTGCTCGCGGTTGATCGCTTGTCGGTAGGTTTCGGCCAGCTTTTTAGGAACCCGCACGTCCTTGGCCGCGGAGTGAAAGGCTTTGCGAGCTTTCTTTTGGACCGACCGCGACTCGTAGGTTTCGAGAATCTTTCGTTTGCGTTCTTCGAGCATCGCTTTGAGGAAGTCGATACTCGGGCCCAGTCCTTGGATCTGGCTGGGATCCAGACGCACCGCACGGGCGAGTTCTTCTTCGCTCAATTCACGAAACTCGCCATACATCAGCGCTTGTTCAAAGGCCGGCGTCACGAGGTCCGGCGGCGGCTCGCTTGGTGGCGGAAACGAAGCCGGATCGTACTTTTGGTACGCGTGGATGATGCCGCCGAGTCGTTTGTTCATGCGATTAAACTTCGTATTCGATTTTGCCGTGACGTTGAGCTCGGCTGATACGGTCCATGCTATACAAGCCCGCCAACACAAACTCCACGCAACTGGCCCGAACCGCCTCGCTTTCGCTGGCGTTGACCTCAAACGCCAAATTCCAGGCCGGCGGGACACTCTGCAGACGTTCGGCGTAATGGCTGCTCGGCAGCAAGTCTCCCACCTCGACGCGGACGCCGCTGCGGAAGATTTCGGCGATCTCCCCCAGCCCGTGTTTTTCCACGTATTCACCGAAGATGACTTGAACGGCTTTGGCGACGACCGCATCGAGAACCTGTTTCTCACTCATCTGGTGGGTGCCCATCAGATCCAGTTCCAGCTTGCCGAGCGAGCTGGAGTAAAGGTGTCCCAAGTCGCTGATTCGCGGAACGGCCGGTCGTTCGTTGTGCAGGATGCCTCGTTGGCGTGCCGAGGCGACCATGATTCGGAAATTGGCCAATGAAAAGCGAGCCGACACGCCCGACGCTTGATCGATGAACTTGCTCCGACGAGCCTGCTCGGTGATCTCTTCGACCAATTGGAACATGAAGTACGGCACTTGGACCGGATACTCGCCCTCCAGGTCTGCGCCGATTTCTTGCCGCAGGATGTCGATTCCCTGATCACGTTCGGTCGGGTAGTGCGTTTGCACGATCGTCCCGATGCGGTCCTTCAATTGGGGAATCACCTTGCCGCTGCGGTTGTACGTCGACGGGTTGGCGGAGAACAGGATCATGATGTCCAAATCAAATCGGATGGGAAAGCCGCGGATTTGCACGTCCCGTTCTTCGAGGATATTGAACAAGCCGACTTGAACCAGGTCGTCCAGCTCGGGCAATTCATTCATGGCGAAGATGCCGCGATGCATCCGGGGGATCAGCCCGAACGACAATGCTTCTTCGGCACTCATGCTGACGCCGCCGGTCAGTTTTGCCGGGTCGATTTCGCCGATGATGTCGGCGAACTTGGTGCCCGGCGACAATCGTTCCGAATACCGGTGGTCGCGATGCCACCAGGCGATCTTGATGTCTTCCGGATCAAGCGTTTCGACCAGTTTTCGACCGAGTGACGTGACCGGGTGCGTCGGGTCTTCGTGAACGGGCAACTCGGGATGGTCGATGAAGGGGAGCCACTCGTCCAAGAAACGGGTCAGCATCCGCATGATGCGGCTCTTGGCCTGTCCTTTTTCGCCGAGGAACAGCATGTCGTGACCGGCCAACAGGGCCAAATTGATTTCCGGGATCACGGTGTCGTCATAGCCGACGATTCCCGGAAACAGTTCCTCGCCGCTGGCCAGCATCCGCGTGAAGTTATCGCGGATCTCGCGCTTGACCGTTTTCGATTCCCATCCGCTGTCGATCAACTCTTTCAAAGTCGTTGCGGTGGGTGCTGCCGTCGCGACGTTCATTCACAATCATCCGTAGTAGTTAAGAAACGAGCCTCACTCGGTCTGATTGTAGACTCCTGCAAAGCGAGGGAAGGAAACCGGGCGTGGATCCGCTCAGCGACTGTTCGCCGCTGGCAGCGATCGCTCTGGCCCAGCGTTTCGATGGTGTCCCCAATTCCACACCGCCCCGGCCGTCAGCAGCAGGGTGACGATCATCGTCAGGATTAGGCTGGGACGAGTGGCAAGACGTCGCAGCGTCAATACTGGCTTTGCCGCCGTCGGCCGGACGTCTTGCAACGTCGTCACGTCCGACGCGAACGCTCGCCCCTGGCAAACTTCGTCGACGTGATGGGTCGTGGTCGACGACTCGGACGCGTCGCAGGATTGGATCAGAATCGGACCATCGGCGAATTCCGCTCGGCCGGCCCGATACAGGGCGGCGGGACGAATGCGACCGACGTGGGCCCGGGAGTGACGATCCATTCGCTGCCGCGGATCCAACAGCCGATAGGTCGAAACGGCGATTCGCGAGAGTTGTTGTTCGGTCAACGGGTTGGGGGCGCTCAGCTGTCGTCTGGCCAACGATTTGGCGGCGCGGCTGGCCGCGTGACGGATCACTGCCAGTCGCGTTTCAGTCGGCTGGATACCGATCCGCTGAAAATCGGCCGGTCCCAGGGTGACAACATCCTCCACCACGTCCGCATCGCCGGCGGGTGGGGCGAAAAATTCGAATTCAGCCGGTTTGGACAAAATGCAAGTCACAGGATGGGGAATTCAGTTCGCCCCACAGGCCGCTGGGTGGGCCGCTCGATGGGGGCAGACTGAGGGGACGGTGGGATGGTGACGTCGGCAAGCGTTTTTCTCGCAGCTTGGAATTTCAACGCCTTACCAATGGGAGCCCAACAACCCAGTAACGGTTCGCTGCCAAACTTGGACCTTTTTTCTCAGACGCCATTCGACAGATTTAGTGCCATATTGTCGGTGGCGGGAATAGGATCGTCCAGTTTTTTTGGTGTCCCGTGACCCGTCTCGCCGTCAGGACACTGACAGGGTGCAAATCGCGACCCTACTGCTCCGTCAACTCTTCTCGTTGGCTGCCTGACCCGAATGGTATGGGAATTAGTAAAACGGGATTCAGCAACCGTTGGTGTCTAGCCTTGAGGCGATTCCCGGTCGCTGCTACGCAGCGAGAATGGGCGGCTAAAGCCCAATACCGCTAAGTTAACATGAATGAGGGGGCCCGGACGCTGGCGCGAACCGGCTGATGTCAAACGAATATCAGCCGTTTGGCGCGAGCCTACGGGCCCTCATCTCAAGAAACGACGCTTAACTTAGCGGTATTGGGCTAAAGCCTGCACACCAACCCTCTTGCCCGTGCCATTCGGGGCACGCGCCCCAAAAT
>NZ_JANZKV010000368.1 GCF_025060895.1 Stieleria sedimenti
AAGGCTAAACACCAACGGTTACTGCATCCCTTGTTACGTATCCCCGTGCCACCTGCGGCATCCTAAGTTTAAAAGTTGACTCGTCCACTACCCGAAGTCGATCTCGACAACCACGCCCCGCGGACCGGCGTTGAGCACCAGGCTTTGCTCGAGCGTGACCTGCTTTTCCCAGTCATCGTGGATGTGACCGCAGACCACCAATCGCGGATGCTTGGTCAGCACGCAATCGCGTATCGATTGGCTACCCCGGACTCTCCGTCCACTGTCGCGATCGACCGTGTCAAGCGGCGGAGAGTGCACCACCAACACGCCTGCCTCGTCGCAACCACTGAGCATCTCGGTGGCTTGCGTTTCGTCGAAGTCATACGACCAATCGCCGAACGGTGTCACGGGAATCCCGCCCCCGACGCCCCAAAACGGGACGCCACCAATCTCACATCCTGCTCCGTGCAACACGGTGGCCGACTTCCATCCCTCGGAGGCACTGCGAAGTTCTTCCACGGTCTCCCCGTTGCCCGGCACCAGGATCGCCGGCTTTTCGATTTCCGCCAGAATCTCCAGCGTGTCGGCGAGACCTTCGTGACGATTGGCGAAATCTCCGGCACCGATCACGACGTCTACTTCATCGGCAAGCCGGACCAGGTTTCGCGCCGCTTCGGCATTGCGGTGAAGATCGCTAAAGCAGAGGAATTTCATGAGTCGTTCAAACACGGGGAACTGACGGAGAAGCACGCTGTTTTAGTTTAGTAGAGTAGGGCATGCTGTGCATGCCAGCAGAGTAGGGCATGCTGTGCATGCCAGCAGAGTAGGGCATGCTGTGCATGCCAGCAGAGTAGGGCATGCTGTGCATGCCAGTCGAGCAGCATGCCAGTCACGCACAGCGTGACCTACTAATCGCAAACGCAAGCTGGAAGCTTGTGCCACTCACGGGCCGATGGCGATCAGGTATTCCTGACGACGACCGGATTCGTTGATGCCTGTTCGCACATAAAGACGATTTTCGATGGCGACCGGGGTGGCGAAGATCGAGTCACCGGTCTGGATCTTGGCAACGGATTCAAAGCGATCCGGGAACGCCGAGTACAGAAACACTTCGCCGCGCTGAGTCGCCACGACGACGTGGCCATCGGCGAGCAGGGGTGAAGCGCTGATTCCGCCACCGAACAAACGCATCTTCCACATTTCTTTGCCATCGTGTGTCCGCCAACAGTAGGCGACACCATTGTCCGCGACGGCGAACAGGTAGTTTTTGATCGCCAACAGGGACTGTTCGTAGCACATCACACGATTGCTCCACATCAGTCGCTGTGTTCCATCGGCGGCCACACACCAGGTCCCCGCGTCCGGATTTCCTCCGCTGACGATGACGTGACGATCATCCCAGGCGACCGTCCCGCAGATCGCTTCGGTCGTCGTCGGGACCTGCCAGAGCAAGCGTCCTTTCAACGGATCGTAGGACGAAAACGTCTCCGCCCCGGCGATCAACAGTTGCCGCTCTCCCGCGATCGTCGTCACAATCGGCGACGCAAAGTTCAAGTTTGCCGGCCGCGTAATTTTCCACACTTGTTTTCCGCTGGCGCGATCGAGCGCATAAATCCCGCTGTCCTTGCCGTCGTACTCGGCCGCCACGATCACCAGATCGCCTTCGACGATCGGACTGGCGCCGTACCCGAATTGAAAACTGTACGGTTTGAATCCGCAGACCCGCGTCTGCCATAGCCGGGTGCCGTCGGTCGACAGCGCCGTCAGCACAATCGCATCGTCGGTGTGGAACGATGCGAACAATCGTTCGCCGTCATAGGCCATCGACGGAGACGCGTGCGAGTTATTGGGATGAATGCGGGCCGGGAGCGTGCCACGGTGCAGCACCACTTCCCGCCGCAGCTTTCCCGATCGTGTTTCGAGTTCCAAAACCGACTGTGTGCCGGCATCGGCGTCGGCCGTGGTCAAAAAAATCGCGTCTCCGACAAAGATAGGTGTCGAATGCCCGCGGCCGGGCAATTTGGTTTTCCAGGCGATGCCTTCCCGCGTCCGCAGATCCCAGTGGCGCGGCAACGTCACATCGTCCGCGGCGTGGTTGTCCGCCGTCGGGCCGCGCCATTGAGGCCAAGGTCCCGCCTCGGGGGCCTGCCCCAAACCGACCGCGCCGGCCGAGAGACTGAGCCAAAGGATTGTGATCAAGCCGAGCCGATTCGTCGGTGCGTTGGAATGTTTCATCGTAGAACTGTAGAAGCGAAACGGAATCAATGATAGGTTTTCACGCGACCGCCTGGTCACTCGTTCGTCATGATCGCTCGGCGGTTCGGTTCCGGGCGACTGACTCCCCGGAAGCGAACGAGCTACAATGGCCCGAAAACTTACTTTGAATAGGACAACAGAGCGTATGCGTGCGGGAATCGTCGGCGTCGGGTTCATGGGCTGGATTCACTATCTGGCTTACCAGCGAAGTGATCAAGCTGACTTGGTGGCTTTCTGCAGTCGAAACGAAGCAAAACGTGGCGGCGATTGGACGGGGATCAAGGGTAACTTTGGGCCTCCCGGCGAGCAAATCGATGTTTCCGGCATGGGCGTGTACCAATCACTCGACGCGATGCTGGCCGATGAGTCGATCGATTTGATCGACATCTGTTTGCCGCCAAGTTTGCACGCCGAAGCGATCGAAAAATCCATCGCAGCCGGAAAAAAAGTGCTGTGCGAAAAACCGTTGGCATTGACCGCCGACGATGCGCGGCGGCTGGCAGAACTCGGCGGCCCCGGCGACGTGATGGTCGCCCACGTGTTGCCGTTTATGCCGGAGTTCGGGCTGTTAGTCGACGCCGCGCGTGACGGTCGGTTCGGACGGCCGATCGCGGGACGATTCAAACGCACGATTTCACCGCCGGATTGGATTCCGGATTTTTACGATCCGCTAAGCGTCGGCGGACCGCTGATCGATCTGCACGTCCATGACGCTCATTTGATTCGCGTCTTGTTCGGGATGCCGGACTCGGTGGAAAGCAGTTGCATTCGCAACGACTCGGTGCCGAAGTTCTACGAAACGCTGTTCCGCTATCCCGACGGGCGACCGGTCTCGGCCGGCGGCGGCGTCATCGATTCTCCGGCGCGGGGGTTCACCCACGGCTACGAAGTCTCCTTCGAACGGGCGACGATTCAGTTTGAGTTCGCCGCCTATGCCGACGAAACCACCGCGACGATCCCGCTGGTGATTCTTCACCAAGACGGACGCGTCGAACGACCCGATCTGGGCGACGGCGATCCGATCTCCAGCTTTGTCAAAGAACTCGATGCGGCGGCTGAATCGATTCGCAGTAGTGAAGTGTCGCCGTTGCTCGATGGCAATCTGGCCGCCGACGCCATTCAAATCTGCCAGTGGCAGGTTTAAGGCGAGCGGAGAATCCGTGGGGCAAGCTTCCAGCTT
>NZ_JANZKV010000369.1 GCF_025060895.1 Stieleria sedimenti
ACACCAACGGTTGCCGACTCCCCGTTTACTTTCGCCGTGTCGTTCGTGCCTGCCCCCTATTCCGCACTGGCACCCCGGTTACACGCTGACCTCTTCTTCGCCGCCCAGGAACGCCGGGCGGATTCCCATCAACCAGGCGGTCGCCAAGGCACTGACGGGGGCCAGAAAACTCAGCAACGCGCCCATTTTGACGGAGTCTTGGATCGGTCCGGGATTGGGGAACGCAGCAGTCGAGACGAACAGGGCCACGGTGAACCCTAAACTGGCGATGCAACCGATCACCGCGACGTGCTTGAGATTCATTCCGCCGGGCAAGTCGAGTTTCAACACCCGAACCGCGAAGTAGCTGAAGGCGAAAATTCCCAGGGGTTTGCCCACGAACAGCCCCATGGTCACCAGCCAGGTTCCCGCGCCGACGCTCGATAGCACCACACCGGCGTTGACCAAGGCGAACAGACCCAAGATCAGCTCGACCGGTTCTTTCCACCAATGCTCAAACTGATTCAAAGTATCCAATTCTTCGCCGGTTTCGGCAAACAGCCCGGCGTCCGTGTTTGCATGGGGGAGGGTGGCGATGATGGGCACCAAGCCGAGTGCAGCGTGAATGCCAGCCATGTAGAACGACACCCAGCTCATGATGCCCGGGATCGCCAAATACCACCAGAAATTGCGTACGCCGCTGCGTTTGAAGCCCAAGCCCGTCGTGACAGCGATCGCCGTCAGGCCCAACCAGGCAAGATTGACCTCGCTGGACGGATAGAACACCGCCAAAATCGCCAGCCCCAAGGCATCGTCGGCAATCGCTAGCAGCAGCAAAAACGATATCGCCGGATGCCCGCTGCCGAAGATCAAACGGGCGATCAGATAGCTGAACGCAATATCGGTCGCACAGGGGATCGCCCACCCGTTTCCAAGCTCGGAATATTGCCCCACGGCAACCGCGCCCGCCAAATAGACCACCGAAGGTCCGACGACACCGCCGGCGGTTGCCAGAAGGGGCGTTGCCGCGGTCCGCAGATTCGACAGCGCCCCGCCCGGCAAAATGGATTCCCAAACTTCCTTGGCGGCGATGGCAAAGAACAACGCCATCAAAATATCGTTGACCACAAAGTGGAATGTCAAACCATGGGCGCCGTGATCGCCGTGGCCCGAACCGGCAAGCGGCCACAGGTTGACGTGCACAAAGTTGTGATACGAATGCCCCGAAAACAATCCATCGGCGTTAGCCCACAACAACGCAGCCAACGATCCCAGGACCAGGAACATCGAGTTGTTGTATAGAAAAGAGCGAACCGGATTTGCATTCGTCGATGCTGTCGCCATCAGGCTTTGTCCCGTCATCTACTTAGTTTGGAAACACAATCTTGGAGGTCCCGCAAGCGTAGTTCGCCGTTAAAGCGGGGCGCAAGAAGTTCATCAGCAAGACCGGCGATTCACCCTTAATCGCAAGTCATCGACGTCGTATCGCCAGATTTGAGGGACAACCGCCACAACGGAGACACGCCGTGATCGGCGTAGGAAGCTTGAATGGGGAATCAGCACCCGTTGGTGTCCAGCCTTC
>NZ_JANZKV010000037.1 GCF_025060895.1 Stieleria sedimenti
AGATGAGGGCCCGTAGGCTCGCGCCAAACGGCTGATATTCGTTTGACATCAGCCGGTTCGCGCCAGCGTCCGGGCCCCCTCATTCATGTTAACTTAGCGGTATTGGGCTCTAGCCGCCTCTTGTCGCTACGTCGCAGCGACCGGGAATCGCCAAAAGGCTAAACACCAACGGTTGCTGAATCCATTTTCACCGATGTCCGTGCCATTCGGGTCAGGTACCTTCAATTCGATCGGGTTCGGCTACGCTCCGACCGCGTTGCGGGGCGCCTGGTCACCGACATGCTGGCGGCTGGCTTCCACCATCGAGAAACGCTCACGCCAGAAGAATCGCTGCAGCAAGCTCGGGCGGCGCAGATTGGGGTCGTCGGCTTCGATCGTATGAACCTTGCCCTTGGCCGTGACCAACCGCAGTTGCCCGTCGGAAAGCACTTCATCGACGACCCAGAACTTGTCAACGACATAGCCGTAGGTTTCTCCTTTGGGAGACGCGACAACTTGTGCGGCGCGACGCCCCGGATTCACGCCGCTCTTGCTCTTACGATAGACCGCCCAATCCCCCGCTTTCCAACTTGCATGCATGACTTGTTCCTCGCTTCGCCTGATGAATGCCCGATCCGTTTCCCCTTCGACCAATGCTAGAAACGACCTCCGACCCTCTGAATCGGAAAGGTTCTCGCCGGCCAAGCTCAGCCGGCTTGCATCCCTTGCATCGCCTCTCTCCCGAAAACACCTCAGTTTAAACAGTACGCACATTCTGCGCGGGTGGACAGTTGAAAACATGTTGAGAATTCAAATTCTTCATCAGATTCACGTTTTTTTCGGGAGAATCACGACATTGGGGATCGATGGTGCCATGACGCAGTGGCGTTGCCGTGACACGTAAACGCTTGGCAGTCCTCAATTGTGTTGCCGCACAACCTTGCGAGCCGACTCCGCCAGGCTTTAAGATACGCAGTGATGAACCGTCACAATGATGACGTTCTGATTCCGGATGCTGCCGCTCATCGTCCGGAACCGTTCGCCCCGAGAACTTATCACGCTTCAAAGGAATTGCGTCATCATGTTGCTCGTCCCGTCTACCTTGATCGCCGCTGCCTCCGTTCCCGTGGCCACCGCTGCAAGCCCACTGCCCTGGGCAGCGATGCTGTTGGCAGCCAATGGGGCCTTTTATGCAGCACTGATCGCCATCGGAACGCTCGTCTTCCTGGTGTTCGCCGCCGTGATGGGCTTCTTTGCACTGCGTTACGGCAAGTTGTGGGTTCAGGCCTACATGTCGGTCGCCGACGTCAGCGCCCCCAGCCTGATCCGAATGCACTTCACGAAGGTCAATCCGAACGTGATCGTCCAGGCCAAGGTGATGTCGGCGCAAGCCGGTTTGGACATCGGACGCAAAGCCGGCATCAGCACGCGTCGGCTGGAGGCTCATTATCTGGCTGGCGGGAACGTGATGAACATCATCCACGCGATCATCGCGGCCGCACGCGCAGAGATCCCTCTCGATTTCGACCAGGCCGCCGCGATCGACTTGGCCGGACGCGACGTGTTGGATGCGGTCCAAACAAGCGTTTACCCCAAAGTCATCGATTGCCCCGACCCCAGCCGTAGTGGCAAAACCACGCTCAGTGCGATCACCAAGAACGGAATCGAACTGCGCGTCCGGGCCCGTGTGACCGTTCGCACCAACCTGGAACAACTGATCGGCGGTGCCACCGAAGACACCGTCATCGCCCGAGTCGGCGAAGCGATCATCAGCTCGATCGGCTCGGCCGAAACACACTTCAAGGTGCTCGAAAATCCGGACATGATCACCCGCGTGGTCCTCGATCGCGGCCTCGATGCCCAAACCGCCTTTGAAATCGTTTCGATCGACATCGCCGACATCGACGTCGGCGAGAACATCGGCGCACGACTGCAAAGCGACCAAGCCGAAGCCGACACGCGCGTCGCCCAGGCCCAAGCGGAAAGCCGTCGCGCCGAAGCGGTCGCGCAAGAACAACAGATGAGCGCGATGGTCGCCAGCAACAAGGCCCACCTGGTTCTGGCCGAAGCCGAAGTCCCCAAAGCCATGGCCGAAGCGTTCCGAGCCGGTCGCATCGCCGCCCCCAACGGATCGGGCATCTAACGGCGCTCGTGAACGAATACGAATCGACCTCCTACCGCGTCAGGTTTCCCAGCGGAATCGAACGCGTCAACTTGGCCGGCATCATCGATCGCCCCAAGGTCTGGCATCCATGGAAGGACGCCGGGCGCACGCGTCTGCGTCCGGTCGTGGTCTATTCGCATTGCTTCACCTGCAACAAGGACTTCAAGGCGACCGTCAAGATCAGCCGTGCCTTGGCCCGATACGGAATCGCGGTGCTGCGCTACGACATGACGGGCCTGGGAGGCAGCGAAGGCGACTTTTCGAAAACCAATTTCACCACCAATCTTCGCGATCTTGCCGCAGCGATCCGATTCGCCAACGAAGAACTGGGTCCGGTCACCGCCTTGGTCGGCCACAGCTTTGGTGGCATCGCCTCGCTGGTCACCGCCGCAAAGTCCTTTCAAACCGATCACGACGGCCTGTTGGCCGGCCTCCGCTTCGTCGCAACGCTCGCCGCGCCCAGTGACACCCAACACCTCGCCACGCTGCTGTCGCGGATGAACCCCGCGATCGAAACCGAGGGTCAAGGCGAGGTCACCATCGGCGGCATCGAATGGACGATCCGCCGCCAAATGCTGGAGGACTTTCGCCGTCACAACGTCACCGATTTGCTGCCCCAAGTCTCTTGCCCGGTGCTGCTGATGCACTCCCCGGTCGACCAAACCGTCGGGATCGATCACGCGCTGCGGATGATGTCGCTGATCCAAACCGACCGCGCGGCCGATGCATCCACGATCACCCCGGTCAGCCTGATGGCGCTGCCGGATGCGGATCACCTGTTGGCCAAACATCCCCAAGACCTGACCTTCGTGTCGCAAATCCTGGCCGCCTGGTGCCACCGTTTTCTCGCCGACGATCGCACGTCCAGCTGATCTCAAACGATCATCAGCCGTTTGGCAAACCCCAATTTCGTCAAATTGACACTGCTTAGAATTGCATCGACTGCCCGAACTCGATGCAGATGCTGCCCAGAAAAGTCTCAGCCCCGAGCGAGCGGGGCAGCCTGCCTTTCTGGAAAATGCAGTCACACCGATTTTTACGGAAAATCCAACGCCCCTCACCTGCCGCAGCGGAACACCGAATCCCCATCGCCTCGATCTTCAGCAAACCGCTCGCTGCCGGCTGAATCACCCGACTTTGGCCTCTCGAGTGCATCCCTAACATGGTCCTTCTCTCTCTGGAGACCAAGACCATGAGCTTCAAAGTACAGCTATCGCGTGAGCAGATCCGCACACTCCCGCTGCGTGACGCGATCGCCATTGATGAGCACACGGTTGCCCGCGCGGCGATCGCACTGATGCGGACCCATTCGTTGGGCTGTGCCGTGATCGTCGACCAGGGTTGCCGCCCACAGGGAATCTTCAACGAACAATCGATCCTCCGGATGTTGGTGGCGGGCGTTTCCCTAGACACGACGCCGATCTCGGCATTTGCCGAGCCCCACGTCGGCATCGTCCGAGCAAACGACCCGATTCTCTCAGCCTGGCAAGCGGTGGTCGACCAGGGACACCGCTTCTTGTGCGTGACCGATGACGAGGGTTATCTGGTCGGTTTGACCGGTCAGCGTGGCTTGGCGGAATACGTTTGTGATTGTTACGCGAAACAGATCGCCGTTCAGCGTCTCGGTAGTGCACCGTGGATGCTGCAGCGCGAAGGAGCTTGACCGATGAGTTCGTTTTTTAGAATGGATCCGGCTGAAGCGTGTGACCCCCTTTCAAACTTCGAGCCGGTCGAATACGACAGCGAATTGGAGCGGGCACTCGCGGAAGACCCGATCGCAGAAATCGACGCCAAGCCGTATCTGCAGATCAGTCCCCGTGCGTCGGTCCAGGAGGCCGTCGAGATGCTCCATGATTCAGGCGCCGCCAGTTTGTTGGTCGTGGAAGGCGAACATCTGGTCGGGATCTTTACCGAGCGTGACGTGCTTGAAAAAGTGGTGGAGAACTACCTGCGGGTTTGTTCCCAACCGGTCGAAAACTTCATGACCACCAATCCGACGATCGTTTACCAGTCCGATCCGTCAGCCGCTGCGGCTGCCGCGATCGCGGTCGCCGGTCATCGGCACGTGCCCGTGTTGGACATGGACGAGTGTGTTCAGGGCGTGATCAGCCCCAAACGCATGTTCGCGTTCATGCAGAAACACTTCTAAATCGCAGATGCAAAGCGCATGCTCGCCACGGTGTTGCCCAAGGAGGGGCGCCCTGGCCTGCGTCCCATGCAATCTACCTCGACTGCGAACGAGCGATTGTTTGTGAGCGGTAGGGCTCTAGCGGGCTGTCGGTTTTAGTCGGGTTCTGCTGAGTTCACGGTGAGCCGCTGGCCGTGAGGCCTCGGGCGTGCGTCACTGTGCCCGGCCGCTTACGCGTCACGGCTCACAAAACCGACAGGGCGCGAGCCCTACGGTCTATCAACCCGGTTTCAAGCTGAAACCGGACGGCGCGCGCCCTTTCCGCGCCCACTTGCCATTGCCCACGTCGCTGGCATTGGGCCTGGGCCGACCGATGGTCTGTGATTGCCGAAATATTGGGGGATGACCGACAATCCTACCGGTCGCAGGGACTGCCACGTCCACTCGGTTCGCTCAAGAATCGGCGTCGCGATGTGGGAGTTGTCTTTTGCCCCGCCGAAAGCGGCACATCCAGCCCGGTTGCGTCGCCTGATCCGAATGATCGCTACACGCGGCACCGCAACCTTCCTTGCACGACCGCCGCCACTGAATTTCTTGCGGGTCGGCCGGCGTGCCGTTGCGCGTGTCCTATCAGTTTCTTTAGTCGCGATCCGCACGGCGACAAACCCACCGATTCGGTCGGAGTCTCTCCAGGATCGATCAAACGTTTAAAAAACAACTACCTGATTTAAGTTGGAGGCCCACCGTGGCTCACGCAATTGCCTTTCGTCCCAGTCGCGCCCGAAAGGGTTTTTCGCTCGTCGAGCTGTCGGTCGTCGTCATCATCATCGGCGTCCTGGCCGCGTTCGGCGTCCCGCGATTGCTGCAAAGTGTTGAACGAAGCAAGGCTTCGGAATCATTCAAGTACCTCGCCAGCGTCCGCGCTGCACAAGAACGCTATCAGGCCCGCCAAGGGACCTACGCATCGGATTTGACTCAATTGGACATGGAGCAAGCTCCGCCGAAGTACTTTAGCGTTGGTGTCGCCGCCGCCGGCGGCTCGGGAAGCCTGGAAGATTCCTGGACCTTGACGCTGACGCGATCCGGCTCAAGTTCCGGTTATGGCGCCTACACCGTGACGTTCACCGAAGACGGTTACGATGCGATGAACAGCACCATCGACCCGGAAATCAATCCACAAAGCACCTAGGCTGACGACCTGACCGCTTTCTGGGGGGAAAGCGTGGCATGAACCGTCACCTCGACGGAATGATGCCACCACCGATCCAATCAGCTGGGGCGGTCCGTAACCATTCACGGACCGCCCTTTTTTTTTGTGCCAGCTTGAACTGGCGTATCGCATCCAGATGCGACAGCGGGTTCTTCACCATCCGGTGAGCCCCGCTGACGCATCACCGGAGGGGACGCTTCCATCATGAACACCGCAAGCGATCGATCCCGCAGCCACGTTGTCGGGATTCTGTTCGGTCGACAACACTTACATGGATGTCACGCATCGACAACCATGTTTGGTGCGGTGCGTTATGAATACGCTTCGGTCGCCGTCCAAAGCGACGACCTCGGTCACTCGTTGGCTGAACTGTTTGACGCCTTGGGCATTCAGGGCGACCCCGTCCCCATTGCCGCGGCCATCCCGACCAGCGAGTGCTACTTTGCGACCCGTCCGATCAACTCCGGCGGCGGCAATGCCAGCCCACGCACGTTGCTTCGCGAATCGCTGCGAAGTTCAACCGCGAAACTCGATCAACTCGCGATCGATGTCCTCAACTGGCAAGCCCATCGCCGACAATTGGTTTCCATCGTGGCCGCGCCACTGGATCGCATCGAATCGATTCGTGAAACCATCGGCAACACCAAACACTCGCTGCAGCGACTCGAGCCGGCCGCCAACGCGCTGATCAGCGCCGCGGTCGAAAATGAACGCAAAGAAAGACGCGACCGATTGGTCACACGCGTGTTCTTGGGCGACACCAGCTTGTTGGCCGTGATGACCAAGGGCACACGGGCGATCCATTGGCAGAGCATGCCCTTGCCACAAGGTGACGAAGCAACGGGCATCGTTTCGATTGTCCGCTCGGTCGAAGCCGCCTACGCCGCGTGCGGCCTGGATACCTCCCCGGACGCGGTCAGCATCTACGGCCGACGCGAGTTGCAGTCGCTGATCGATCGCCAGTGGTTGAGCGACAATCTGCCCGACGACTTTCGCTGGCTCGACGCCCCCTCGATGAAACCGGACCACATCGCCCGCGCCTGCGCCGATGGGTTCTTGGCCGACGAAGAGGACGAATTTGATTTCGTGAGGGAGTATCGCGAGCCGCTGAAACTCCACCGCGTCGTGCCTTACAAAGAGATCGCCCTGTATCTCGTCGCCGCTTGCGCCCTGGCTCTGGTGCTGTTGGACCGCATGAAACAAACCGAATCCAACCATGTGGCACTCGTTTCCAGCGCCCCTTCAATGGTCACCGATGGCTCCAACCCGCGTCCCGAACGTGATCGCTTGAACGCCCGGGCGGGGGCCATCAGCACCTTCATGGACAAACGCGTTCGCTGGAGTCCGATGCTGGGACAGATCACCTCGGTTCTCCCCGAAGGCACGAGGCTGACCGGCATACGCGGCAGTGCGACGATGAGCCAAAAACGAAAACGGGCCGTCAAGACTGCCCCCACCACGTTGATTTTGCACGCCGAGTGCGTGCTCGACGAAGACGGCCAACTCCCCGCCTCGGTGAGCAAACTGACCGAAACCGTCGGCCAACTGGATACCGTCGCCGAACACTTCCAACGCGTCGAACTGAGCGACCTGCGGCGCACCCTCTCGGCCGAAACCGGAATCGCCGGTGCCCAGTTCTCCATCATCCTGACCACCAGCAGCAAGGCCAAGGGGTAGTGCGTCCTCCAAGCCAGTACCATGAAACATCCTGAAGCGAAAAAAGACTGGAAGCAAGAACTGCAGCAGGTCGCCGAACAACTGCGCGACCCGTTTCGCATGCGCGTTGCCGTCGCGTTGGTCATGGTCGCCATCATGTTCTTCGCGATCAGTGAGCCCTTGCACGGCAGAACGAAAAAGACACGCCGGGAACTGCAACAGTTGCGCGAAACGGTCAAGACGGCCGAAGAGGTCATGCTGCTGCAAGACGCGCTCCAGCAGGTTCGGCCGCGGATCCTGCAAGGCGAAGGCAACGATGCGGTGACCGGTTTTTTCATCGACCTGTTCCGGGATTCCGGCGCCGACCTGTTGCAGATCAATGCCGAAGCCCCGCAACGCTTGGGGCCGATCTACAACGTCCGCGTCACCCTGGACTTGGCGGGCGAGTTCTACCAACTCAATGAAGCGCTGTTCCTGCTGGAATCACAACCCGAATTGATTCGCGTCGAGACGCTTCAGATCAATCCGGCCGAACGCAGTGCATCACAACCCACGATGCAGTTGTCCGTTCGCATGCTGAAGGAGAAGGAATGAACGTCAACCTTCAAAAGTACGCACCTCCGTGCGCCGTCCTGACCATCGCCCTGTATCTCGGCTGGCCGCCCGAGACTCCCTTGGACCTCGGCGAGGATGTCGTGCGGGCCAAATCCGTTCGCTGGAAAGTCGCCGACCTGGAAACCCCGACGCTGCCCGCGATGATCAGCAAAGATCCCTTCGCGGCCGTGCTGGTCCAGCCACCCTCAGCCGACGCGTCCGAGGGTGATCCATCGGATGCGACTCCCGACGAACCCACCGGCCCCACCGACGAAGACCTGCGGAACGGATTGCGGCTCGGAGGCATTGCCCGGACGGATCATCACCGCTGGGCGATCGTCAACGGCAGCGTTTGCAAATCGGGTGACCAGGTCCCCGTCCTCGGGCTCGTCGATGTCTCCGCGACGATCCGCGAAATCGCAGCCAACCACGTCACCGTCGTCTCTGGGCCCGTGACCATCCAAATCAAACGAGAAGAGCGTCCCAAACGATCCGCCGACCCGTCTGTCAAACCCGCGACGCCCGCAACAGGCAAAACAGGTGCCGGCTCGCAGGACGCGAACGAAGACGAAGACGAAGACGAAGAAGACGCACCCCGCCCCACAGCGACCGCTCCGGATCGCCCTGAGAATCAGCCCGATCCGCGCGAGAATCGTTTCCAAGCCAGACTTTAACACCGCATCGAATGACGCCTCGCTCCCGATCGAGGCGGAAGACGCCTACCGCACGTGACATCAAACCATGACCAACGCTACCTCCGCCCTGACAGCACAGAACAACCCGCTGATCATTCGGCTGCTTGATTCGATCGACAATCTCGATCCGGAAAAACTCGAGGCACTCTGGCAATCGGTCGGCAAGGATGACGTCACGATCGAAGAATCGATCATTCGTTGCGGTGTCGCGACGGAATCCCAGATCGCACAATCGTACGCCGATCACTACCTGGTGCCGCTGTTTGACCCACCGGCCGACGCGCCACCGCCGATCGACACATCGGTCGCTTCCGTCTTGCCCAACCGGCTCTGCCGCGACCACTTGATCGCGCCGTTGAGCGATGACGGCGGCGTGTTGGAAGTCGCCGTTTTCTCACCCGATTCGTTGTTGCTCGCTGACGAAATCAAACTGCTGACCGGACGTCAAATGCGTCCGATGTTTGCACCGCTTTCGGTGATCGAACGGTTGCTGACGATGCTCTACGAAGAGGGCGGGTGGAACACATCAATCCCCGTTTCCACATCGACCAGTTTCCAGGAAGTCGATGACGCTGAAGACCTGGACCAGGAGGAGGCCGCCGAAGCGACCGAGGTGATTCACCTGGATCAATCGCCACCGCCGGGACGAGACGGACGCATCATTCGCTACGTCAACAGCATCTTCGAACAGGCCCTGACCACGGGCGCGAGCGATATTCACATCGAACCCTACGAAGACGATTGTCGCGTCAGGCTACGCGTCGATGGCGTCTTGTCCGAGGTTCAACCGCCACCGATGCCGCTACTCAATTCGGTCATCAGCCGGCTGAAAGTGCTCAGCAAGATGGACATCGCTGAACGACGACTTCCACAGGACGGGGCGATCGCCCTGCGAACCGGCGAGCACCGCGTGGACATGCGGGTCAACACCTGCCCGACGGTGTTCGGCGAAAAGATCGTGATGCGTGTGTTGGACAAAAACGCGCTCCCGCATGACCTGTCGATGCTGGGCATGGACTCGCGGCAATTCAAAGATTTGACCGAATCGATCCGAAGCCCACACGGTTTGATGCTCGTCACCGGGCCGACCGGTAGCGGGAAAAGTACCACACTGTACTCCTGCCTGAACGCACTCAACGACGAAAAAACCAACCTCTGCACGGTCGAGGACCCGGTCGAATTTAAGTTCGGCGGCATCAACCAGGTCCAAACACGAGCCAAAGTCGGGCTGACGTTCGCCAGCGCCTTGCGGGCTTTCCTGCGACAAGACCCCGACGTGATCATGGTCGGCGAGGTCCGCGACGACGAGACGGCGGAGATCTGCATGCGTGCCGCGCTGACCGGACACTTCGTGTTCTCCACGCTGCACACCAACGACGCGCTCAGCAGTATCACGCGTTTGCAAGACATGGGCATCGAACCGTTCCTGCTGGCCAGCACGCTCCGCTTGCTGGTCGCCCAACGGTTGGTGCGGCGGCTCTGCGACGAATGCAAGGTGCCCTACCAACTCGATCATGAATCAAGCGAGCGTTATGCGATCCCGCGAGAAATCCCGGTGTTCCGCGCCGGCGGATGCGATCGCTGTCGCAACATCGGATACAAGGGTCGGCTGGCCGTTTTCGAGGTGATTCGCGTCAACCAACAACTCAAAGACATGATCCAAGCCGGCGAGTCGGTCGGCGCCATGAAACGCGCCGCGGTGGAAGACGGCATGAAACTGCTTTCGCAAAGTGCCGCGGTCAAAGTCGCCGAGGGCCTGACCAGTTTGGAAGAAGCCGTCAGCCTGTGTAACGATCACTAACCCCAGGACTTGCCATGTCCCTCGACGCCTGGTTCTTGTCTCGCGCACGAGTCTCTGCAAAGCAGCATGGACGCGCCAGTCTGGACGACAAGATGACGTTCTTCCAGCAACTCGGATCGCTGCTCGCCTCCGGGACCCCGCTGCTGCGCGCCTTGCACGTGTCCGCCGAACAGAACCAAAGCAAGACGCTGCAGGCGGTGATGGAAGAGGTCGCCGAACGGGTCGCGTCGGGAATGCCGCTGCACACGGCGATCGAAGCGACCACCGACATGTTCCCCATGCACTGGGTCGCGATGATCGCGACCGGTGAAGCGACGGGGAAACTCGATGAGGTCCTGGTGGATTTGAATCGCCAAATCCGCGAAGCCGCCGACACGCGCAGCAAATTCATCGGTTCGATGATCTATCCCTGCGTGTTGATCTTTGTCGCCGTCCTGGTCGTGTTCGCCATGCTCTGGTTCGTCGTCCCGACCTTCGGGGACATGTTCAAAGAGATGGGTGCGGAATTGCCCGGCATCACGGTCTTTGTTTTGGACATCAGCGATCAAGTCGCCGCGTATGGCTTGTACATCGTCGCAGGCTTCTGTGTCGGCGGGTACTTTTTCAAACGTTGGCTCAACACCGAGGCCGGCCGCCGTCGATCGATCAGTGTCATGGTCGCGATCCCCGTCGTCGGCGACCTGGTCATCCAGTCGTCGATGTATCGGTTCGCGTCCAATCTGGCACTGCTGCTCAAAAGCGGCGTCCCGATGTTGGAAACCATGCAAACCGTCGCCGACGTGTTTGCCGCCCAACCGCCGTACCGCGAAGCCATCGAGTACGCCAAGAACCGAATGGCGGCCGGTCGAAGCCTCGCCGACGGCCTGGAAGAATCGGGGCTGTTCACGTCCATGATGGTCAACGCGGTGCGGGTCGGTGAAGAATCGGCACAGCTGGGCCGGGTGATGGAAGAGATCGCGCCGTACTATCGCGAAAAAACACAAGCGTTCATGTCACGGGTCACCAAGCTGGCCGAACCGGCGATCATCATGGTCATGGGGGCCGTGATCAGTGTTGTGATGCTGGCGATCTACATCCCGATGTTCGAAATGGCGGGGAACGTCAAATGATTCGCGATCGGAACTACCGACGCCAGGCTTTCTCGCTGATCGAAGTCATCGTCACGATGACGATCCTGGCCGTCTTGCTGACCTTCGCCGCACCCAGCGTCGTCCAAACGATGGAACAGTCGCACGCCGACCTGGCCGGGGCGAGTCTCCGCTCGATCGCTTCGGCACAGCGATTCTATTGGTTAGAAAACCGCACCTACGCCACCACGCTGCAGGAATTGATTGACGACGAACTGGTCGACAACGAATTGCTCAATGCATCGCCGCGCTATGAGTTTTCGATCACCGCCGCCGATGCCGCCGGATTCACCGCCCAAGCCCGACGGCGAAGTTTCAACGGTGCCGGGAATCCCGTCTTCAACGGAGCCTGGAGCGGTGATTTTCAGATCGACGAAACCGGTCAGATCACCGGGGACGTCCAGGGCAGGTTCAATCCCATCCTCGGCGACAGCCCGACCATCTCACCCGGGTTCTGAGGCACGCAGCGATGAGTCAATTCGGACGCACCCGAGCCAACCGACGCGGATCAACCTACTTGGAAGTCCAAGTGGCGATGGTGCTGCTGTCGATCGGCATCAGCGGCCTGTACAGCCTGTCGGTGATCCAATCACGCCAGACCGCACGGCTGGGACAAATGCTTCCCGCTGACGAAATCGCCTCGATCAATCCCGTCACCGGCGGCAGTCCATCAGAAGCGGCCTGGATGAAGAAGTTTGGCGTCTACGCCGACATCGCAACCGATGCCGTCGCGGCTCCCGTTCCCAACTACCCGCTCAATGAAGGCTTTCTGGAGATCCGCGACAACGAGGACAGCAGCGGGTTCTCCACCTATGCGGCTGCCGGAGGAGACGACTGGGAAGAATACGGAGGACACCCGGGCGATTATCAGTCAACCGTCCATGAGATCCAAACACCGACCTCCGTCGGGTCGTACGCGCTGTTCTCCTTTTATAGCGTTCCCCCCGGCGACTACGAACTGTTCACCTCGGTACCGGACAAGAAGGATTCCTACGCCGGGCAGTTCGGATCCGCCGTGCCGCACTACATCTACAATGCCGGCTGGACGGCGACCGTGTACGTCGACCAACGCGCGATCGACCATGACCTCGATCACGCCGGCAAATGGTGGGAAAGCTTGGGAGCCTACACGTTCAGCGATAGCACCGTCCATGTGCTGCTTTACGACTCGCCGCGTTCAGGCGATTGGTTGGTCGCCGATGCCGTGATGCTGCGATGTCGTCGTTCGGTCGAGATTGTCACCCCCGTCACGACGACGGTCGCCGGCGGCGCCACGGTCACGGTGGAGTTGGATTGATGGCAGGCAAAGTCCCACCACGCATCCAGCAACGCCGCAAGGGCATGAGCTTGTTGGAAGTCACGATCGGGTCCGCGATGGCCGCGATGATCGCCATGATGGCGGCCGGGGTGACAATGGACATGACACGCAACATGGCCGACAACATCGCCAGAACCAGGATCGCGGGCGAAGCGAGACTGGCGATCGAAGCGTTCCGACGTGATTTCGGCGGCAATGATCCGGACAGCCCAACCGGTGACCGAAACCGCTGGCGTCTGGTCGACAGCATGGTCCCCACCGCCGAAGAACTGCGGCTCTGTTTCGATGCGGACCTGGACGGATCCGCCGATTGGATTTCACCCGATCGCGTCATCATCTACTTCGAAACCGACGGACAACTGATTCGATCGGATTTGGAAAATGGACGGACCAACGTGGTCGCTCAGCTGGTCGACTCGGTCAATTTCGAAGTAATCGGCAACGAACTGCGAATCACACTCGCATTCCAACTCGGCACGATCACCGAAACCTATGTCTTCAATACACCGAACATCTAGACCATGACCCATCGACGCCCTCCCAGCCGAAGACGCGGATACGCCATGTTGGTGGTGATGCTGCTGATTCTGACAACGACCGGCATGGCGGCGGTACATGCGCGACAACTCGCCGCGTCGCTGAGAATTGAACAAGCCAGACGACGCAGCGAAGCCCGGTCGCGCGGGCCGACGACCGCGCTCGCGATCGCTTGCCAACGGATCGAAACAGGAAACCCGACCGACGCCAGCGCCTCGTTTCAATACTCGCACCACGATGGATTCCAGACGGTGCTCTACCGAATCAGCTACCAAGCCGTCGGGCCTGACAAATGGACCGTCACCGCCGAGCCCGATCCGGCGGCGGGAACACTGCCACCCTTGCCCGCATCATTCTAATGCTTTGTCAACGATTAAAAGTGGGGTGAGCTTCCAGCTTGCCGTCTCGTTTCACTCGTGAAACGCAAGCTGGAAGCTTACGCCACTTTCTTGAGCGAAAAAAGGTGCTTCGCATTTTTGGTACCTGCCCCCTTTTCCACAACGCGGGGCTACTCCTTCACGCTGTTCTGGCCCCGCCAGGAACGCATCAACGAACGTAGCGGTGCGGCGAACGCGAAATAACAAAATGCGATCGGCAGCGCCAACCAGTGCAACAGAAAGACGCCACCGACGGCAAACATCGCTTGTCCAATCTGGTGCGTCGTTCGACGGCCCTTGACCCACTGGGCAACCAGGTGGGGATACTGAAATCGAGACACCATCAGGTACGCCAACACGCCGGCAAGCGCCGGGATGAAGTAGTGCGAAGCGACCAGGGCGGCGTTGGCAGCGGTCTGGATGTATTCGTGGTAAATCTTGTTGCTCGCCAGATCTTTTAAGTCCGGCATGGCGATCGCGAACGCGGCCAACGTTCCCGCAGCCGCCGGGCTGGGCAGCCCTTCAAAGGTCTCATGCGAATCGTCTTCGCCTGTCTCCACGTTGAAACGGGCCAGACGAATCAAGACGCACAAGGTGAATAGCACGCCGGCCGCCCACAGAAACCGCTGAGGCAACGCATCGGTGATCCGCCAGATGATCACCGCCGGAGCGGTCCCGAACGTGACCGCGTCGCACAAACTGTCCAGTTGAGCACCGAACTCAGTCTCCTGACCGGTCATCCGCGCCGCCGATCCGTCGAGTGCGTCGAATAGCATCCCGCCGAAAATCAACATTCCCGATGTAAACAGTTTCTGTTCCAGCGGCCAATCCAACTCCACGCCGCTGATGGCGACGGCGATCGCACCCAAACCACAAACACCATTGCCCAGAGTCAGCATGGTCGGTAAGACGGCCAGCATCACCTTGCGGCGACGTTTTCGTTTTTGACGTCGAAAGTCTTTCCGAGAGAGCGGCTTGCCCGATTCGGGATCCCCTTCCGCATCGATCCCTGCCAACTCGTCGAATTCCTCCGGCGGGTAAAGTTCGCGTTTTAATTCGCTCATGGACATCAAAAGGGGTTGCTGAAATCGCCGTGCCGCCGGTGTGCACCAAAATCAATCGCCTATTGTATGGCAAGGTGCCCAATCAAAGGAGAGCCCGAGCTTTCCGCGTCCCCCCGCAAAAAACCAAATCTCCTGACTTGCCCACTAACTCGGAATATCGACCTCATCCCATTCCGCGTTCTCGAAAAACGTCAGCCAATTGAGGGCATGCTGTCGCTCTGCGATCACACCACCCTCGACCCCGGCAGGCGGTTCGGTTTGTCGCGTCGCCGCGTCTCGGGCTGCCCACAACAAGCGAAAGTTCAGGTCCAAGGCGTCCAGAATCTCGCCAGTCGGTCGCAGCGTCGCCGATTCGATCATTTGGCGGGCCGGCATCGCGATCATTTGACGGGCGACTTCGGGGACATCACAAATCGCATCGGGAAAGGGAAGCGTCCCATGCATTCCCAGTGCCCACTGCAGCGTGGCCAACGCTTCGTACCGCCAACCGGCCGCGGAGACGTCGGATTCGGTCGGCGAGGCGTTTTCTAGAAACGCGGTTTCCCATGGCGACAACGCCTGGAACGCCAACGGTGACTTTTCCCGCAAGGCTGCGACGGGAATCGGTTTTCCACTGGAAACGGATTCCGCCCGGACCGCGACGACGAACAACGCCAACATCCGCCAAACGACTTCGTCGGCCGAACGCAGCGTGACTTCCCACTCGCTGATCACCGGCGGCAACGCCTCGGGCGTGTCGATCAATCGGTTTCTCAGCTCGATTTCCGATTGGGCTTTTCGCTGCCGTGCATCGGGCAGAAACGGTAGCTGGGCGTTCGGGTCGGGCTGTTCCGCCGACGGATCGTGCAACACCGCGCCGTTGGGGTCACGGATCGTGCGATCGGGCAGAAACAAAATCGCGTTGGATTGCCAAGCCCACGGCGCGATCGCTTCGACGTGTTCCCCGTCTACCTTGAATGCCACCAACATGTTGGTTCGTTGCAAGTGCCGACAGACGGCATACAAGGTCTGGCTCATTTGTCCTTCACCGAATTCAAACAGGTCTTGGACCAGTTTCATCAGGTGTTCGACGAACCCCGGTGTCGATTCGTTGCGGACGAAGACCGGCTCGTGGGGAAACTCCGGCTCCGGCGGATCGCGGTGCGTGCAATACGCAAAGACTTCTATGGGCATCTCAACCCAACAACTCTGCGTCGAGCTTCTTCTTGCAAGCGCCGATGACACTTTGAACCAACGCGTCGGCATCGTCGCCGCTCAACGTCGTTTCGTCACTCTGCAACTGCACCGACAACAACACCCGCTTGCGGTCCTTGCCGTCCTTTTCCGGATCGCGATAGGTCTCGCGGTAGGTGACCGATTTGAGTTGCCGGCCGACGGCCGACCGGACCACGTTCTCCAGTTCGTTCCAACGCACCGATTCGGACATCACAAAGTTCAGATCGCGTTCGACCGAAGGGAACATGCTGACGATCTGTTGCTGTGGGACCAATTCGGCGTCCGCGAGCAGCGCGGCGATCGACAGTTCGGCGACGATCACGGGGCCGGACAATTTCCATTGCTTCAACGTCTTGGGCGCAACCACACCCAAATACCCCAGGGGCGATTCGCCGAGCGACAGGCGGACCAACTGGCCGGCGACAAAACCGGGTGAATCGACCGGCTGGACCGACAGGGCTTGTCGCGCTCCCAGTCGTTCACACAACGACTCGATGACGCCTTTGACGGAAAAGAAATCGCCGCCGCACACCAGCGCGACCGCGTACAGTTCCTCAGGCAAGTCCTCTTCGGTTTCTCCGGGCAGGTACAGGTGTGCGATTTCGAACAGGTCCGCCTCGATCGATGCCGACGCCCAGTTGTTGGCACGCGCTTCGATCAGACTCGGCAACAGCGTGCGGCGGAGCCGTTTGGCGCCTTTCAGCATCGCCGTTTGGGTGCTCAAAGCCGGTCGCTCGGTCCACGGCGAAAGTGCCTTGTCCAACTTCGACGTCACCACGCTGGGCGTCATCGCTTCGCTTAGCCCCGCAGCGGTCAACACGCCGCGAATCTTTTCCGTCGCCGAATCGAACGTCCGTTTACTGCTCGGAGCGACCGGGATCGGGCTGTCCTCAGGAATCTTGTCATAACCGTGAATCCGAGCGACCTCTTCGATCAAGTCGGCTTCGCGGGTCAAGTCATGACGCCAGGAAGGTGCGACGAACGATCCGGATCCGGTCGAGAGTTTTGCATCGCTCTGACAACCGAGTGCCGTCAGAATTCGCTCGACTTCGCCGGAATCAATGGTGATGCCGAGGATGCGTTCCAGTTGCGCCAGACGCAACACGATCGGCGGCCGCTTTTCGATTTCCGGTGCGGTGTCGATGATGCCCTCGGCGACGGTGCCGCCGGCGGATTCGATGATCAACTGGCAAACGCGCCGGCTGGCCCATTCCACGCCGACCGGATCGACGCGACGTTCGAAACGGAATGACGAAGGGCTGTGCAGTTTCAGCTGTCGCGCCGTCCGTCGGACCGACAGCGGTGAAAAGATCGCCGCCTCGATCACCACATCCGTTGTCGACTCGGTCACTTCCGAATCCGCGCCCCCCATCACCCCGGCGACCGCGGACGCCGCTTTCGCATCGGCGATCACGCACATCGAAGGATCGAGTTCGTATTGTCGGTGATCGATCGCCGTGATGGATTCTTTCGCCCGCGCGGGCCGCACGACGATTTTCTTGTCCGCGATGTCGGCATAGTCAAACGCATGCAGCGGCTGGCCACATTCCATCAGCACGTAATTGGTCGCGTCGACGACGTTGTTGACCGTACCGATCCCGACGCTGGCCAGCGCGGCCTGCATCCAATCCGGACTGGGGCCGACCTTGACCCCCTGGATCACACGCGCGGTGTAACGTGGACAGGCCTCGGTGAATTCATTCTCGACACTCAACAGCGACCGGACGTCCGTCTTGGACGTCTCCAGGGCTGGCGCGGGAACACGCAATTCGGTGTCGTACAACACCGATACCTCACGTGCGACGCCGAGGTGACCCAAACAATCGCCACGGTTGCTGGTGACTTCCAAGTCGATGCAAACGTCATCGGGCGACAGCGCCGGGTTCTCGGCAGGCGTTTCAGTCCCCTCGTGATTCAATCCGCTCAGACTGAGCCGAGTCTCCAGCTGCTCACGATCGGCCGGTAGATCGACGTAGTGGGAGAGCCATTTCCAGGAAACAAGCATGGTCTGGTTGGGGGTTCCAGGTTTCACGTTCCAAGTCACTCAGGAATCGCAACGTGAAACCTGGAGCCTGGAACTCGGAACAGAATTAAAACTGTGACAGAAATCGCATGTCGCCGCTGTACAGATCACGGATGTCCTTGATCCCGTGACGACGCATGCACAATCGTTCGACGCCCAGGCCGAAGGCGAATCCCGAGACCGCTTCGGGATCGTACCCGACGGCCCGAAAGACGTTGGGATCGACCATCCCGGCGCCACCGAATTCGATCCAGTTGCCGTCCCACAAAAAGTCGACTTCGACGCTGGGTTCGGTGAACGGAAAGAACGACGGCCGAAATCGAATCTCGACGTCGCCGCCAAGGTAGTTGGTCGCGAAGACACGCAACACGGTTTTCAAGTTAGCCATCGTCACGTGCGTGTCGACGAGCAACCCTTCCATCTGATGGAACATCGGAAAGTGAGTCGCGTCGGGATCATCGGGACGATAGACACGGCCCAGCGAGATCACGCGAATCGGCGGCTTGCGATTGGCCATCACGCGAATCTGCACCGTGCTGGTTTGGCTCCGCAGCAACCGTGTGCCTTCGACGTTCTGTTTCTCCGACCCCATGGCCGCAGTCGCCAGATAAAAATTATCCAGCGGGTCACGTGCCGGGTGGTCTTCGGGGATGTTGAGCGCGACGAAGTTGTGGTGTGGGTCTTCGACCTCCGGACCTTCGGCGGCTTCAAAGCCCATCCGCCCCATGATCTCAGTCAGGTGGGTGATCGTTTGCGTGATCGGGTGGACGTGCCCGATCGCCGGCCGCACCCCGGGTAACGTCGGATCAAACGTCGGGTCGGCCCCGCTCTCTCCGCCGCCGGAAATCCGTGACTGGGCTTCGGCGACCGCTTTCTCGATCGCCTGCTTGACTTGGTTCAGCCGCATCCCGGCCGACTTGCGGTCGTCGGCCGCGACGCTGCCCATTTGCTTCTGAATGTCTTTTAGTGCGCCTTTCTTTTGGCCCACGTACTTGACCCGCGCAGCCTCGAACGCCTCCGCATCGGAAGCAGCATCAAGGGTCGCGATCGCCTCGGATTGCAGAGAATCGAGGGCGGAGAGAAAGTTTTGCAGAGACATAGCTTGGGTGCCGCGGAAAAGGGGTCAGACACCAAAAATGCGAAGCACCCTCAGCAACCGTTGGTGTCTAGCCTTGAGGCGATTCCCGGTCGCCGCGACGCAGCGACATGGGGCGGCTAAAGCCTGCACACCAACACGCGTGCCCGTGCCCTTCGTACCTGCCCCCTTTTCCGCTCGACAAACGTAACCGTAAATTCGAATCGGGGGAGAGCCTACGCTGCCAACGCTTCTTTGACCTTGTCGACGACGGCCTTGAAACCGGCTTCGTCGTGAATGGCCATTTCCGACAGCGTCTTGCGATCCAATTCAATCCCGGCTTTCTTCAGCCCATGGATGAACTCGCTGTAACGCAGCCCGTGCATACGGGTCGCGGCGTTGAGACGGGTGATCCAGAGTCGACGGAAATCGCGTTTTCGCACGCGGCGATCGCGGAAAGCGTACGCGCCGCTGCGGAGCAGTGTTTCTTTGACCGAGCGGGTCAACGTTCCGCGTCCGCCGACGTAGCCCTTGGCGCGTTTAAAGAGACGTTTTTTCGATTGCCGACGGGCGGCACCTTTGGTCGCACGCATGGGTGCATTCCTTTCAGATTGTTTTGAATCAGGCCCCGACGTCAAAAAGTTGCGTCGATGTTTCGCCTATCCAAATGGTTAAAATTCGAACGTTAGTTGCTGTAGCCGTTGAGCGAAGCCTGGATGGATTTTTCCATGCAGGTGTCCACCGCGGTGGTCCCGCGAAGGTTTCGTCGACGTTTCTTGGTCAGGCCGTTTGCCAAGTGGCTGGTACCACTTTGGCGGTGCATCGCCTTGCCCGTCGCGGACAAGCGAAAGCGTTTTTTGATACCCTTATGGGTCTTCATCTTGTTGCCCATGATTCCATCATTTGCTGGGGGTCATTTTGTTTTCACGCCACTGTTGCTCACGCTGTCAGTCGACGAAGAACCGCGAAAGGTAGCAACTGACGCTCGGGTTCGGAAGAGGGTTCGAACCGCGAAAACGCCAAATTCACCTGGATTGGACTACTTCACCAGATCCAATTGGGCGTTCATCTGCTCCGTCGCCGCCGCGACAGCGTCATGCCAGCGCGCATCCCCGAACTTATCGGCATATTCGGGCCGGGCATGAGCGAAAATGATGTGTCGCGAACTGTTGACAACCGCCCCCATCCCCCCCTCGTGAAACCCGACCTTCACATCGTCGGCTGCTCCGCCCTGGGCGCCGAAGCCCGGGATCAGGATCCAGCTGTGGGGCAGTGCCGCCCGCATTTCCGCCAATTCCTGCGGATACGTCGCCCCGACCACGGCCCCCAATGGCCCATATCCCTCCGCGTTTTGACGGCTCGCATTCAACTCCGTCAACAACTCGGCCACGCATTCAAACACGGTCTGACCATCCGTTTTGCGGTTCTGCAGCAGCCCGCCGCCGGGATTGGACGTTTTCACGAGCACGAAAATCCCGGCGTCCCGCTGATCACACACATCGACAAACGGCTCAATGCTATCACGCCCCAGATAGGGGCTGACCGTCAACGAATCGCTACCCCAAGGGCTCTCGGCCCCCAGGTAGGCGTCGGCGTAGGCGGTCGCGGTGCTGCCGATGTCGTTGCGTTTGCCGTCCAAAATGACCAGCAGGTTTTTCGACCGGGCGTAGGCGACCACTTCCCCCAGGGAGATCATACCGGCCGGACCGAGCTGTTCAAAAAACGCCGCTTGCGGCTTCACGCAGGGCACGTGATCGCCGACCACATCGATGATTTCGCAGCAAAACTGGGTATACGCCGCCGCCCATTCTTCCGGCCGGTCGTTGACAACGGCATCGCGAAGCGGGGCGGGCAGTGAGGCTTTGCGGGGATCCAGTCCGACGCAGGTGACGCTGCGTGTCCGCCGAACCGCGTCGGCCAATCGAGTCGCAAAAGACATGGTGCTGGGGTACTCCGTGGAAAGTGCGGGGGTCGGCCAAGAGTGTGCCCCAAACTCGGCCAAAGCGAAACCGTGGTCCGGCAGCCACGCACCGCCCACCCCACACACCTCCAGCGACGAAGTCACCCTCCCGTGTGCGGGAGGGTCGAGCGAGGGGAGGGGAGGGGAGGGTGACTTCACCTCAAGGACGAACCGAGGGCTTCACTTGATGCCTATGGGGTCGACCACACAAGAAAAAGTGCCCCCGCAGCAGTTCTTTCCGGACTAGAAAACAAAAACAGTCTTCGCTACGCTATCGCACCTTAGCGGGATGTGGCTCAGCCTGGTTAGAGCGCTGCACTGGGGGTGCAGAGGTCGCAAGTTCGAATCTTGTCATCCCGACTTTTCCTAAACTTCGGTTGATACGCTACTTAGCGTAACCGGCATCGTGCCGTGCGACCCGTCTCGCAAATCGTTTCACGGTAGTCCCATACCGTGAAACCTTTTGTAAGGGTTTCGCTTCCATGGCACGTCCACGCTCCAAAATGCCGGCCTACCGGTATCACGTCTCCGGCCAAGCCGTCGTCACGCTCGCGGCCAAAGACTTCTACCTTGGCGAATATGACTCCCCTGAGTCACGAGCCCGCTACTTCTCGCTGCTGGCCGAATACAACAGCAACGGCCAACAAGCACCCGGCCAGCCCCAACGGCAGGCCGAGACGCCGATCACGGTTCGCTGCGTGACCGGCGAGTTTCGCGAACACATCAAGACGAAGTACGCGAACAACAAAACCGCGACCAATCGATTTCAGAACCTCTGCACGCTGCTGGAGGACGAGTACGGCGACCTGCCGGCAAAGAAGTTCGGCCCGCGGAAACTGAGCGCACTGAGGGACCTGTTTGTCGCCAGCGGAAACTGCCGGCCCTACGTCAACAGCCAGACCCGAAACATCATCCGGATCATGAAGTACGGGGTCTCGCGCGAAGTCGTTCCCCCAGAAGTGATCGTCGCCCTCGATTCCCTGGAGCCGCTCCGCCATGGCCAGACGACGGCGCCGGAGGGCAAAAAACGCAAGCCGGTGAGCGTGGACGATGTGATCGCAACGGTGAAGTTCCTATCTCCGACACTGCGTGCGATGGTCATCCTCCAGACCGCAACCGGCATGCGCCCGTCGGAGTTGTTTCGGATGCGTCCCTGCGATGTCGATCGATCGGGCGACGTTTGGCTCTATCGAGTCCCAGTCCACAAGACTGCCCACCATGGAATCGAAAAGGTGATCCCGCTTCTCGGCGAAGCCCGTGAAGCCGTCTCGCCGTTTCTGCTCCGCGACGCCGAAACACCATGCTTTTCGCCGGCGGAGTCCGCCCAGTGGTTCCGCGAGCAACGCTCCGCCAACCGAACGACGCCACGGAGTTGCGGCAACGTGGCCGGCGGCAAACGCAAGGCAAACCCCAAGCGACAGCCTGGAGCACAGTACAGCAAAGACAGCTACCGCAGGGCGATCGAACGCGCCGCGGAGAAAGCGGGCGTCTCGCACTGGTTTCCGTACCAACTGCGACATTTGGCCGGCACCGTCGTTCGGGAACTGGCCGGAATCGAGAGTGCCCAGATCCTGCTCGGACACACTTCGCCGCGGACAACGGAGATTTATGCGAAAGTGCCGCTCGCCAAAGCGATCGAGGCGGCGAGGGTCGCACCACGTCTAACCGACCGAACCGCATGAAGGAAGCGCCCCCTGGGACGGTGGCGCCACCGGATCGCTCAACTCCTCATTGATTCAACTGGCGTGCAAGGCGCGATTGGTCTGCCGCTCAAATCCTGCGATTAACCATCCCGAAACACAATGAAATCGGCGTGCGGGTCGCGCCGGATGCTGTCCTTGTGCTGTCCGCCGAAACGAGGGATGCGGACGGGGCAGGGGTGTTGAGGCCGGTCAACAATCCGCGGAGCGAATGAATGCGGACGAAAGTGAGTACGTTGCATTTTGAATGCTTTGCCGCTGGCAATCCTTGGCAGGAAACGCATCGACCTAGATTGCGATGCATGGCCTCGTCCTACACCGAGTTGAATTGCAGGAGCCAAAGGGGGCCCCATTCGTCACGGATTTCTTAACCGCAAATCGCGTCAGCGGTTTGTAGGTACCTAGGTTACCTCGCGTCCTCTCATTTTCGAAAAAAAAGCGGGGTGGTGTGTTTTGTGATTCTGCTGAGGCGAAGGGAGCAGAAATTACAAAAAAACGAAAGGCGAAATTGAAGAAACCTCGTGATTTGCCGGGCGAAAGTTACTGAAGTGACTTCAGTGTTTCCGCGTGTTTTTGGAGCGAGGTTTCGTGATGGACGAAGGAGAGGACGTGGTTGCAGTGCGTGCTGCTGAGTTTCGTCGGGTGTTTGATGGTCTTCCTGATGTGGAAGTGCCTGCTCGCGAGGTATTGGAATGGGTAGAGGATCATCCTGCGATTGGCAACCGACGAACTGCAGCCTAGGCGACTGATGCCGTCGGTGAAGTGCCGAGGTCCGGGTTTCAAGTGATCTCCTGTCCGGTCACCTTCTTTCCATCACGCCCAAAGTTAGGAAGCCGGCTGAATTTGTAGGCGAATGGCGAGCCCGTTTCCCGACACATCGATCTGAAAGACAGCCACTCGATTCAGCGGAGCGGTTTAAATCACGAACCGGGCCGAGCTTGCCCACCATCAGCGGATGACAGTGGCCTATTCGCTGCTCCGGTCGATGAAGCCGGAGCCAACCTGCAATTCGGAAAGGTCGCAAATCCGCGTCGGTGTTTCACGCCGATGCTATTTAGCCATTGCGGTTCGAGGCGTCGGTCGCGGTCTCCACAGCACATATTTACTGACTCAGGACGGTTCGTCCTCGGTCAGAAACGCAGCTTTCTCAGACGACCAAAAGTGACCCCGACACCATCAATCGGACTATACAATTCACTGGGCTGAATTGCGGTCACGCTGAAGTCCAGTAGATGCCGCAGCGGGCGATACAACCGAATTGCCAATCCGTTGCCGCGAATCGCCTCGGGTGTCGGACCGATACGCGCGAGACACCTTGGTTTCCCACTCTGGTTGCGAGCACGGAAGCCAAAGCAGCGCCCATGATTCAATCGATATTCTGGTCTACAAAATAGAATCACGGTCCTTGAAGTTGTACCACTGCGCAACTTCGTGCTCGTGATGTCCAATAACTGCAGCGCCTCGGAACGGATGAGCCTCGGATCTGAAATCATGTCGCTCGATTCGATCAAGGATGCAACGAGCGACGATCTGGAAGGGGACGGACTCGAATCGGGCAGGGCAGGCGTGAACAGTGGGAAACCAGTCGAAATAGGAACGGCACTGGTCTAGAACAAACAGGTCGCAGTACATCCGGCGTTTCTTTGCAATGTACGTGACGCGGTCGCAGGACCTTGTATTCGCAAACCAGGGTTTCCCGTAGATACCGAGAAGCGAATTCACGATGAGGTTCGGCAGCGGCGAATCGCAGGTGATCCCGGCGCCGCGATCGAACCATGAAGTCGCGACTGCGAGTTTCATCGCATCGCTCAGTATGTCCCAGTGCCCCTCGATCACGTGGTCCAGCAAGGCGGACGCCTTGACCAAGTCTCGGAGGCTGCGTTGCTGATGGGTGAGCGGTTTCTTCAGTCGGTTCAGAACGGGGTCGTCTTTCCGCAGTTCTTCCAGAATCCTCACGAAAGAGGGGATTGGATAAGACGACGGTGACAACAGCAGTTCGCCGGGCAGTTTTCCGCGACTTAGGTCCATCGTTGGGTCATCTGCGCGACCGCGAACCTCTTTGAATTCCTTCTCCCCCATGAGATAGCTGCGAAACAGTGCTCCCATCGACAGTGCCCGGCAGTTCGGCACCAGGTTCATTCCAAGATCGGTGATGAATCTTGTGATGAAGTGCGAGTACAGCGGTTCGAGGTTCTTCGCTGCAAAAGAGTGAAGGTGCCGGTACTCGTGTTGAAATTCCTGCGGGTCGAGATAGCCAGCCTCATGAACGATCCGAGGCAGATCGTTATACCGAGGTGCGAAAAACGCAGTCACCAGGTCAACGTAACGGTCCCTGGCGTCCCCATCGTCTGGAGACTCACAGAAATTCGTGATGAGCACGCCAGGAGAATTCAGTCGCTGCCGATCCAGAATGCTGATGATCGGGTCCAGCGTGTTGGGTTTACTACCGGCGATCGGCCCACAGGCGTCGAAGTAGATAATGTCGAACGTCTCGTTAAAGACGTCGAAGAACTCGGCCAGACTCCCTCGATGTATCTTGAGAGGTACACCAGCTTCGCTGCACGCCGCAACCGCCGTTGCGTGGTCCTCTTTCCCTGTTACTGCCCAGACGTTGTGCGGATTGACTCCCGCCTGAGTCATGACATTCAGGTCATTCAGTGGCTCTGGTCCGGAAAGATAAAGAACACGCAGGGACTGAGACTTTTTGGTCCCGATCCTGGACGAGTGGTAGTCCAGCCACAACGCCAGCTCGGACAGCGTCTTGTCGCGGTGAGCGTCCGAGCGTGTGGCACGCTTCAATGCGGCGAGGAAGAACTCGACGGTCGGGATAAGTTCCTCTTCCCGGATCAGACCGGACCTGTGCCGGTCACTGGTCAGTGCGACGATCGCGGCCGGCAGGATTCGCTCCCGGACAGCGTTTTTCTCGGCTTGTTGATACGAAGATGGCATGGCGCAGCAGACACATTGACGACAGACGACAGGGACGACGGCCTCGGCACGGGCGTCGCCGACCTCGGGCCTGAGTGTGTAAACACCCTTCAGATGGCAGAGCTTGCCGGTGGCCTGGCGAAAGAGGTGACCGTGATCGACAGTTGTTCGAGCGTACCGCTACCAGCTCGCAGGAAAGCCGGCGAATCCGCGTATCCCAATCTCTGAAGCAACGTCTTGACATGCATCCTGCGACCACCAGTTCCTGCCTTGCTTGGGCTTGATTATAGCCGGATTTTCTGGAAGTTAGGAATGGCTGGTGGCCAACGCGGTTTCCTCACTGTTCGGTGGGAACGTGTCGCCCAGAATGGCGGCGATGGTGTTTCGATGAGCACCATTTGCAACTCAATAGCGCGTGTCCTGAGCGCGCAAATGGCTTCTGGCTGGCGTTCTCCTCAGCGGCGATACGCAGTTTCCGAACCTGCGTCGGATTCATCGTCCGACGCAGATTGGCGAGTATTCAAAGTGAGCGAAGTTGGACAAACTTCAGCATTCTTGGCGATCCCCGAACTGCAGGAGGTACGTGACACCGAAGCGGTTTTCGGCATTCCGCTGGCGTCACCCGCTGGCCGACGCCGTAGCGAACAAAGACCGACCCGCGAGAGAGGACACTGAGCGCGATTTGAGCGTCCCCAACGCGAATGATGTTGCATCGTTTTCGGCACTGGGTGCTCCAGCGAACCAACAGCGGCCAGATTCAAGGGCTGCAAGTAGGTCTTTCACTTGGACGCGGCGGTGCATCGATCCCGCGAAACATCCACAGTTTCGCGATGGCTTCATGGAGCGATCGATGTGAAAGGGGGCCCCAATTATCAGCGGGTTTTGACCAGCGATTCGGATTCTCGGTATGCAGGTACCTAGGTTACCTCCTGTCTGTGTTTTTGACATTCTCAGGAACCGGAACCTCGTTTTTGCCGCGAGGCGAATGAAGTTTGCTGAAGTCCCTTCAGTAAACTGTGAATTCCGGCCTCAGCTCGGCGGGTGCTGGCCCGCCGCAATTCCGGTGCGAGGCGAGTCGATTCCGTGATCGGAATAGCTCACCGCACCGGCACCCCCAAGTCACCCCCACTCAAACCACCTGGCTCCCTTTTTGGCTGCCAAAGTGGTCCCCTTTTTCACTGCCATCTCCAGTTCCGGCGGCTAGGCGTCGGGTTCCAACGTCGGTTCGTTATTGTTCCACCCGCGGAAGGAAAGCGCTTCCTGATACTCAGACTCGGTTATTTCTCCGTCTGACAGGTCTATCAGCATCGTGACATGATCGGAGTGAAGCCGCCGACGCAGCATCAACTCATCAGCAATACGTTTGACGGCTTTCACATTCTCCGGTTGTCGCATCAGATCGAGCGCCATGGCCTTGGCTGCTGCACGGGCGCCTTGAACCTTACTAAAGTCATTTTCACACCCAGCCGCGGCCTCATCCTCGCTATATCTCGCGGCTAGCACCGCCCCGTATCCTGCGCAAAGGTATGTGTCAAAATCGGCCATTGTCTGTGCATCCTCGTTGCCCGACAGTTGTTCGTTCGCACTCCATCCGGCCGCACCTTCTTCCTCTTGTTCTTCAACAAGCACACAAGCGACACCAAACAGGTACCAATTTGGAAAGAAGCGACGATGCGCGACGGTGTGCCCCGCCTCGTGGATAGCTGTGATTAGATCCATAGTGTCACCCCGCACCTTCAAAGAACTGTTGAATCTCTACGTCAAAGTTAGTCACCCTGCTCCACGTCAATGTCGAATTCCTCTCGGAGCCTTGGTTATCGAAGGCTAGTTGGCGTATTGGGTCCCGTACGCTCCTTTCACTCCCTTTCAACAGATTCCATTGCGATGTCGAGTCCGACGACGTGCGATCAGCCCCAATGCAACAAAAGCGATGAGAGCCGTGGATGAGGGTTCTGGTACGACTGTTACATTCGCAACCCATGCCTCAGTGCCTCCGAATGGATTTAGGCCGTAACCAATGATGGTTTCTCCATCATCTGAGATGCCCGTCGCCCTACTCAAATCCCATCCGTCGAGATTCAATCCATAATCCGACGTAAGGACTTCGCTGAGATCGCGCATTCCGTTTTCTTCGTCCCAGATAAACGCATAGTTGCCACTTTGGCCTACGATGATCGATCCGTCTGCTGAAACTGCATTGGCCTTGCTATCGCCTGTCACAGATATGGATCCCAGTTCAAGGATCGGTCCACCCGTAAAACGGACTGCCGATCGTCCTGATTCCCCCACAATGGTTTGGCCATCGGATGAAATAGCGAGAGCTGCACTGTCCTCATTCCCTAGACGACCCAATCCTTGGCCAAGTTTGGAAGTTCCCGACCAGTCCCCGCTCCATATCGTAGCCTCAGTCCAAGTACCCTCGCTTCCACTCCTGAGGCTGTTTCCAACGACAACCTGACCATCGCCCGAAATTCCATAGGCTTCTGCCTCCCGTCCATCGATGCCTTTCAATTCGATGTTGTTTCGAAATCCACGCGGACCATCCGGTGATGGCGTGAACCGCTTTACGCCAATCTTAACTGTGCCGTCAGCCGAAACGTCATGCGCAACACTATTGTTCCCGCCTGACGGAATTGCTCCGGAGTTAAGATCGGCAGCTTTGTGGAGGATATAACGCTGGCCAGTTGTTGTGCTAGCGTATTCGTATGAGCCCACGAACACGCCGTTGCTTGACACAGCATTGCCGTGGCTGGACGCAAATCCCCCGACTTGAGTCATGCCTTCCCCAATCGTCCACTGGAACGCTTTGTTACCACTTAACTCACCGCTTTGTTGTGATGCAGGGCCACTCGTTCCAACTATGATTGTGCCGTCCGGAGAAACGTCATTTGCCACACTTCGTGTGTGTCCCGGCAAATGCCCAAGGCCTGTGAAAATCGCAGCCTTCACCTGGCCTAATCCCATCACGGCGAGCAATACCACTGGATATGCAAGCACTCTCATCGCTCTGGCCTGAAGATGGTTGTTAATACGGGGATCATATGATTCCTTCCTCAAAAGTCGTTTGTCAATTGTACCGTTGCAGCGTGCCTCAGCCTGTTCAAGAATTATTTTAGTCGCTTCGCCCGGTGGATCCGGCCGCCGAGATGCTCGACGAACTTCTTATTTTGCACGAACATCTCGCCCGAACTGTCACGGGGCGCCCAAATGGGACCACCTATGGGCGCTTCGGGCTCCTCCACACTTTGGGTGGTATGTGGCTCATCGCTTTTCGTTTTCAAAGCCTATACAGCGAGCGAGAGCCTGTGAAAACAAAAAACGAATCGCCATTAGGGTGGGGGCATTTGCGCGCCCATGAGTGGTCCCTTTTCAAGCGCCCCGTGACACCCGAACCGCAGCGCGGGTCATAAACTCGGTCCCGTACCTAATTGGCGGACATTTCGAGCACTTTCAACGTTGCAGACTCCCAATTCCTAACAAGACATAAGACAATGTGTCTACTGAAGTGACTTCAGTAAAATCAGCGCGGAAAAGTACCAAATACTGAAGTGACTTCAGTGCTTTTAAGCCGAGCGATTACGGGAAAAACACTTCTGAGTCTCCGACACCGGCTTTCAATTCATCGCTTCCTTCGATGAAGGATTGCCTCGCTAAGGGGTGATCGCCCTCGATTCGAACTGATGCCGGGTCGTTCGTGCCATTAGGAAACAGCCGAACCAACGGTCGCTTGCTCTATCCAACCGGCGAGTGTGATGCGTGAAACCTAGGAACCAAAGTTTCAAGCGATCGCGGGTCCGGTCACCTTCTTTCCGTCACGCTCAAAGTTAGGAAACTGGGTGAACTTGCAGACGAACAGGGCCAACGGTGGCAGTACAATCGCTAGCGCTTCATTCCAACTCGTCATTGGTCATCTCGGTCTGCAACCAGGCACGCGTGAAAACCCAGGATCGCTCGGCCTTCGTCTTTGAAATGCCGAGTAACTGAGCCGCCTCGGCGACGGTGAACCCGACGAAGTAACGGAGCTTGACGAGTTTGGCTCGCTCAGGATCCTGTTGCTCGAGCCGATCGAGCGCGTCATTCAGTTGAAACAGTTTTTTGTCCGAATCCTCGGAAGCGATCTGTTCGTGAAATGGCTCGCGTTTGCGATCCCCGCCCCGTTTGAGTGTCTCACGTTCGCGTGCACGTTCGATCAATATCCGTCTCATCGCTTCGGCAGCCGCGGCAAAGAATTGCGCTCGACTTTCCCAGCTGATCGGTGCGTCGTTGCCAATTAACCGAAGAAAGGCATCATGCACCAACTCGGTCGCGTCGATGCTAATTCCGTCTCGCTCACGGGCAAGCTTGGAACGGGCGAGTGTCCGCAGCTGTTGATAGACCAACGGCAACAAATCTCGTGTCTCATTGTGTGTCCCTTCAACGAGACCAACGAGAATTTTGGTCACGTCCGTCATGGTTCGTTTTTCGATAATCGAAGGACGACTTCCGCTTCGCGAACTGCGATTTCAGCAAATAAACGTTCAGTCGAGGCATGATTCCAGTAAGACGAATAGATGACGGTGGGATCACCGGACTTCCACTCCTTGAGATGAAGCCTTGCTTTTTCGAGTTCGTTTGTCGCAGTCTCAAAATCACCAAGGTGATGCGCGGCAATCGAACGGTAGGCAAGATGGGCGACGCTATTCGCATTGCGATACGACAGGTAATTTCGCGTTTTTTCGAAGTCGCCAAGTCGGAGCGCGGCCATGCCACCAGTCAAAAGAGACGGCGAATGGTCGGTGTGTTGTTTCAATTTCTCTTCAGCTTTGCTAAGAAAGTCGTTCGCCTTACTTTCCTGTGGTGGCAGCAGATAGGCCTTTCCAAGGTCAATGATCGTTTCTCGATTCCTTGTTTCGCAAAGCGAACGAATCTCGAAAGTGGTCGCATCGTACTTTTCCATCCAACTTTGGTGATAAGCAATGATTCCCGCGTAGATTAGGCCACGGTACTCGCCCATCCTGTAGGCCTTCATGTAGAGGTCGTAAGCTTCTTCGAGTTCACCTTGGATGACTTGCTCCTGCGCCATCAAGAATTGCCAGTCAGCGTAGTTCGGCAAAGCATGCATCAGCTCCTTGATAACCGCACGGCGTTTCTGAACGTCTAAGTCTTGTCCATACCGACTTGATTCTTCCAGCGTCAGCCCGAGGGTTCGGTCGAGTCGGTCACGCAACATGATCGAGTTTTCGTGATATTCTTTCCATCTCACGTTGCCGGAATTCGGTATCCAGCTTTCTTGATGACGGATCTTTCGTGCCGCGGTCCAACGTAGCATTTTCGCGGCATCCACCCGTCCGAGTTGGTACATAAGTTCTGCGGCCATCAGGTCAAATTGGGTATACGTTGGATGTTTGTTTTTTTGCAGGTAGCTGAGTACGGACTCAGGGGGAGAGTTCGACAGCTCTGCGTAGAATGCAATGGCAAGTCTTACGTACTCGTTTTCATCATCATCGCCGATCAACCTTCCCGCAAGTGCGATCGTTTTCTCGTCTCTTTGCAAACAAGCTTTTGTCGCCGTCGACGCTACGCCAAAAGCTATCGCTTCTTTGAAGGAATCGAGTTGGGCCTCTTCAACGTTTGCGTTCCTCGCCTGTTGCTCGGCATCGACGAGAACCTCCATCGAACTCTTCAACTGGCCTGCGTTCCGCATCGTATATGAAAGTTCCTCGGCGATCCGCTGAAATCGCGCGGATGAATCGGGAAGCAACGTTGCGAGATGCCCGTACTCCTGGCGACGCCAATCAATCTCCTGAACTAGCTCATCAGGCGTGACGGGCTCCGGGATGTCTGGTCGTTGGACAGCAAGCCAGAGCGCAGCACTCGCAATCACAACTGCAGCAACACTTGACGTTGCAACCAAAATTCCACGTCCGTTTCGACGGAAGTATTTTTGGAGTCGATAGCCCGCAGAGGGTCGCCGTGCCGCGATCGGTTTGGTTTGCAGAAACCGCTCCACGTCTTCAGCCAAGCTTTTTGGCGTTTCATACCGGCGTGAAGGACTCTTCTCCAGGCTTCGCAGGACGATCCAGTCAAGATCGCCACGCAAGTATTGGCAGAGTGATTTCGTCGCCGCACCACGCTTCGTCGCGACTACCGACGCGCGTTCTCCCAGTGTGCTGAGTCGATGGCTGGGACGCTCGGCCTCTTCTTCGCGGATCAGACGTCTTAGCTCGTCAAATGCCGCCGACCGAAGCCGTTCTTTACTCACTGGAGTGGTCCCGGTCAAAAGCTCATAAAGCAGGACGCCGAGTGAATAGACATCGCTCCGAGTGTCGACGTCCAAGGCGCTGAGTTCCGCTTGTTCGGGGCTCATGTACTGAGGTGTACCGATCATATGCCCGTACTTGGTGAACAATGTCTTTTCGGTGAGTTTTTGGTTGAGCGCCTTGGCCACTCCAAAGTCGATGACTTTGGGAAAGGGTTCGCCGTCAACCATCGTCACCAAGATGTTCGATGGTTTGATATCGCGATGAATGATACCTTTCTGATGAGCATGCTGGATCGCAGCACAGACTTGAGTAAACAGTCGCAGCCGGTCTTCAGTGGACATGTTGTTGACATCGCAGTACTCGGTTATGGAAACCCCTTTTACCAATTCCATGACAAAGTAAGGACGTCCGCTCTCCGTCGTTCCCGCGTCCATCACCCGGGCAATGTTCGGATGATCCATCAGCGCAATCGCCTGTCGTTCGGCTTCGAATCGGGCGATCACCTCCCTGGAGTCCATGCCCGGCTTGATGACCTTGATTGCGACCTTCTGCTGGATTTCACCGGTCCGTTCCGCCATGTAGACGGCGCCGAATCCGCCCTCACCGATCTGCTGCAATAGCTTATACGCTCCAATCATCATTCCTGGTGATTCCGAGACGGATCGTGACTCCACGGTAGGTGCACCACCAACGGGAGATTCCAGAAATCCGTCCGGTTCATCGTGCGCCCGAAGCAGCTTCAATACCTCTAGCTTGACTTTCTGGCTTGTGGGGGCGGCCTCGATGAACTCAGAACGCCGTTTCGGATCGACGATTTCGGCAGCTTCTAAGAAGAGAGTCTCGGCATTCATCTCGTCTACTCCGCATGGAGGATGTATCTCGTCCAGTTCGAGTGTTAGTGCGAGATTCAGATATGGAATCCGTCAAAAAAGCAAGTTTTTCTTTAATTCAACGGCATTTCACGGGGTGAAAATCGAGTCTCTTCCACCCCGGCTAGATTGTTCGAACTAACGGGGTAGACGATTTGAGGCCCAAGTATCTATCGACCGACTGCGTGAACTCGTGTCGAATACGCCTATCATACGGAGGGCAGTGTATTTTCCGTAACGACCGACTTGGTGTTGAATTGGTGTTCAACGCTACTTGGCTTGTTTCTTTCCTCGCTTGACTCGTTTGAACGCATAGGCCGCGCTCGGGCCTTCGACAATGCAGCCTGTACGCTCCGCCGCCTCCCAAGTGAGAATGTTTTTTTCCATCTTCAGTCAGCGGAGTTAGCGACAATACGCTTTGCATCCAGATTCATTTCGGGTTGTGGTTCTCCCTCACTCATGGTGCTGCGTATCGTATGTGTGTAGTGGTCTTGAGAGTGGAATTTCAGGACACGAATTCCTACGAAACGCTTGCCATCGAGCATCCCCTCACCCGGTCCGATCAGGGCACCGTCGTCGGTCATTCCGTTAAAGCAGATCCTCACATGCTCGCCGCCACGAAACCATGTCTCGACAATCTGCTGCTTCGTCGAATGCCATGCAAACAGGCCGCTCGCTGGCTGCTCACCTGGTTCTTGATAGGTCACTCGGAGCGCCATATCACTGCTGCTTGCTGTTGCGGTGACTTTTGCAGTCTTCTCTTGACCATCCTTATCGAACGTGAGCGTCCATTGCCCCACGAGAGTGTCAATCGCCTTCTTCGCATCGGCCTCGGTCAGAGACGCCAGTCTTTTCCAGACCTCGGTTGGAAATTTCTCCGTCTTGCCATCGACGGTTAGTTCACCTGACCAAGTGTGTGTGTTGCCGCCGTCTGTCGCTGCGATCTGAAAGGCAGCTTCGACATTTTTGCCTTCGCTTGTTGTTCCGCTTCCCTCCTCAATCCAGCCGTCTTCGGATCTGTACGTGATCGACTGGTTAAAGATTCCGCTTGACGTGGAGTATTGGCCCCTGATCCGCTTGGCTGCGGCGTCGTAGGCAACCACCCACGTACCCATATCACGACCGACTTGGTTGCTACAGATCATGGTATTTCCGTCGTCGCTTACCCGACACTGGGAGTAAGCGGTAATTCTGTCACCCTGCTTGCCGAAGCCCGGCATATCGGCAGCAAGTTCAATGTCACCGACCCAACTTCCCTTATGGGCCTCGCAGAACTTATCGAAGTCGGCACGAGAAGATTCTTGAGCCAGTGTCGGTGAGATGAGCAACAGAGTGGCAGCGGCGCATGCCGAAATGGCGATGGTTTTCATCGTAGTTCTCCGTAGGGAATGGAACGGAATCGCAGTATTAGAGATGCTGAGTAACGGCAAACGCAAAACGGACTTGGGATCTACTTGGCTTGTTTCTTTACCCGCTTGAACGTGTAGATCGGACTTGGCCCTTCAGCAAGGCGGCCAGTGCGCTCCAAAGCCTGCCAGGTGATCGTGTCTTCTCCTGTCACGGTCACCCTACCTTTGATCGATGTCTCCTTTCCGTCGCCGTCAATGCCCTTTGAAATCAGCGTCGATGTCTTGGCTGCCTTGTCTATCACAACTGTCCCCATGCTCACGCCGCCCAGTGAATTCATTCCTCCGGAGACAATTTCCTTCTTATCAGCGTTCCAGCCTTTCAGCGCCTTTCCGGAGAAAGTCGTTCCACCTTCGAATTCAACAGACCAGTTCTCCTCTACAGCGTTTTTATTCAGAATCCTCTTCCATGAGAACTGAAAGATCATTTTTGTTCCCTTCTCGGCAACTCCCGCCAAATCCTCCTGCAAAGGTCCTTCGTACTGCCAAGTTCCGAGCATTGGTCCATAGCCTTTCAGGTGCTCGAAGCTTGGGCCGGGCCCGTCCTGCCCATACGTAACGCCACAAAGAAGAAGAACGACAGTCAGTGCGGTAACGATTGATTTCATGACAGATCCTTTCGGGGAAAATTTTCGATGTAATAGGGAAGTTTGACTGGGACTTGAGAGGAATTGGTGATAGATAGCGGGAGGCACTCGAAATCCAGAAGTGTGTCTACCAATTAGGTTAGGCGATGCATCACCCCTGCTGGGGTAAAGGCATCTTCTCCAATAGCTGCTGCGACAGAATGCCTCATCGCCATTGTTGATGCCGGAATTGGATAGCGCCACTTTGGCGGGGTTGGCTTAGGGGGCGGTTGCTTGATCGTTGATGGAGATTTTCGCTTTGTCCGGTTGCCTGTTTTGGTCTAGGCGGCGCTAGATCTCTTCGCCGGCTGCGTTGAGCGAGAGCTTGCGGTAGCTTGACCACAATTCCAGGGCGTTTCCGCTGGTAGCGCAACGAAAGCAGCGATAGAGGTTGCGCCGTAGCCTTGAGTCGTGCCCCCACGCCAAGAAGCTCAAACTGTTCCCAAATGGTTTGTTTCGGAATCGTCGAAAGAATTGGGTTTTAGACAGCAAGTGCGTGGGTTGGCGGTGGCCATTCGACCAATTCACGTGGCAACACGTAACGTGGACGACGTTTCGATTCAACGAGCCTCGGCAAGGTAATCCCAAGGTTGTCTTCTTCTACTTCTACTTCTACTTCTACTTCTACTTCTACTTCTACTTCTACTTCTACTTCTACTTCTACTTCTACTTCTACTTCTACTTCTACTTCTACTTCTTCTGTACCTCGAGTTACCGGCTCCGCCTGTGATTCTCCCGTTACGATGAATTCGTATGCCCGCAACGTCTCAAGGTCCAACGACCATTTCATCGCGACGCCCAGTTTCGCCCCGAGGAAATACGTGTACCGATTGTCTTGTAGATTGATCAGGCCCGCATCGACCAGGGCGTTGCGGATGGCGGCGACGCGAGACGGATGATGCTGTGACGTGGTCGTGCCGTCTTCGTAGAGCTTTTGCCAGATCGCCCGCATCCGCGCAGTTGGATTCGATCCATCTGGGTTTGGATTGGCGGCGAAGAACTCCGCTAACGCGATAAACACGGCGATGTGCTCGGGCGTAATCGCCAGCGACTTGTTGCAGGCGACGCGCGGCTGGCAATCGATGTGGAGCGTTCGCGCGATCCCAAGCTTGGATTCGATTATCTCCCGCGTGATGTGTTTGCAAGCGAACGAACCCTTTGGCTGGTGCGGAGACTCGGAACGCTTGCGCAAAGCCTTTACCGCAGCCCCTTTGGTTGCGGGGATGCGTTTGGAATCGACAAATTTGCTCCTGTCTGGATTCATCAGTCGTTCCAGTTCGACCAGTCGAATCGATGCAGTCTGTGATGCGGTAGCGACATCGCGAGGAAGCTTGCACAGTTGCCCGAAACTGATGCCCTTGAGCTTTCCCTGATCCCAGTTCTGTTTCGTCGGCGTGGCTTTGATCTCAACCACCTCGATCTCGCAACCGTGGAGCTTAACTTGGTAGTTCAACCAGGACTGAAAATCCTTGAGTATCCTTCGGATCAGCTTGACGGGATCTCGGCCCCATTGGACTTCCAGGTACGCGTGCACCCCGCGGCTGTTGGTCGACGGCTCAAAGAATAGGCCGGGGAAGAAACTCTCAAAAAGCGCAGCCGCTTCGTTCGCGCCGGCGATCGTTCCGCACGAATGGCAGTCGATGTCAATCGCGATCAGACCCGATTCCTTGTTCGCGTCCGTCGTGTAATAGAATGTTTCTTCGCCGGTTTGATGTTGCTGAACAAGTCGTGACGAGTATCGCCAAATTTTGTTAGCGTTCCCCCGCCGGCATAAGTCAATTTTCTTATCCCGGCTTTCCAGCCGAATCGGGCGTCCGTCGACCTTCATTGCGACGTCAACGTTGCAGATTCGATCAAGCAACCATTTGATGCTCATCGTAACTCGCTCCAACGCCTGGCAATCCGAGCGATCACGCTTGAACTAGGTAGGGGTTGGCGTCTGGCGAGTTATTCCTGACCGTAAACCCGTAGGTAGCCCTGACCCTTCGGCTACTATCAGGATGACCGAAGGGAATAGTTCGGTACGTTCGACCGGCAACCGTAAACGTTTTGGGCACGACGAATCTGTCGCCTTGCGCCGCCGCTTCCGTCTGTGCGATCGCTATGGCCTGTGGAAACGTCTTGTTGGACCGACCAGCCCGATAGAGCGACGAAACAAGGATTGCCTCCATCGTCTTTTTCTTCTTCGGCTTGCTGCTTTTCTTGACCTCCTGCAGTTCGCCACCAAGAAACACCAATCCTTGGGACTTCCGCTCCGGCTTCATCGGCTCGTAGCCACAAGCATTGCATCGTCCTCCACGATAAACGACGGAGCATTTGGGACAGCTGATGCTTGGCCGTGTCTTGTGCTCCTTTGATGGCCGTGACGACCAATCGAGAGTCCAATTCACGGGGTCATCGAAGAAACCAAGTCGCTTCACATTGCCACCGTGATCAAGAATCACACAATCTTCAACTCCAGGATGCTTGCGTGAACCACGTCCGATCATCTGAAGATATCTGGGGAGTGACCCGATGGCAGTGCACAGTTGAATGCATCCGATCCGCGGGATATCCGTGCCGCGTTCAATCACTCCAACATTGGCGATGTAGTCAATCGTCCCGTCATTCAGCTCGCGGAATATCTGATTCCGCTCGTCATCGGAAGTTCTGCCGTCAACGTACTCAGGACGAATTCCAGCAGCACGCAGTATCTCGACCGCCTCCTGTGCCTGTGACAGCCGGTGGAAGAAGCCAACCGTTGCACGTCCTTCGGCAAAACGCTTCAAATCGATTACCAAGTCACCTGCGAGCCCTTCCATCGCTTCCCCAACTGAATCCTTGGTGAACTCATCACCACGACGAACCAGCTTTTCAAGTTGTCCCTCTTTGCCTTGGAAGTATCGAAAACGTTTGAGGTAGCCGTTTTCGATCATCCAGGCCGTAGTGGGCCCCATGACGATCGTCTTGTAAATGTCGCTTAGCCCTTGCGCCTGCGGTGTTGCACTTAGGCCAAGCACGTACGGTTCCGACAGTCCCAACTCTTTGCGTTTGGCGTTGTGGGCGGTCAGGAACGTCTGGAACTTTGAGTGATGGGCGTGGCATTCATCAAACACAATGAAGTCATACGTCTGGGTGCTGTCGTACTTTCCGCCCTCGCAATACCAAGACAGCATTGTGTCAATCGAACCCACTTGGACGGGAAGACCGCCCGTCGTTTCACATCCACTCATCAGCACGCCATGCTCCAGCGATGGATTTTCGCTGAAACTATTGGATGCATTCTGAACCAATCCGCGTCGATGGACGACAAACAGCACATGTCCGCTCTGGTCGTTGCGTCTGCCGCGATTAACCACGGATCCAAGAATGTTCTTCGTTACCCGAGTCTTCCCTGCGCCTTGTGACATGCACGCAATCACAGCCCGTTTCACTGTCAACGCATTTCTGGTGTCAGATCGTAGTTTCTCTTGGTAGTCGTATAGGTGGGGCAGCTTGATCATTCTGGCCCCCATAAGTTATCCATTGCGCAGCAGAGGTTTTCGAGAACGTCGCTGTGGGCTTTCACATTCGGCACCAATTCGTGATAGTCATCATTCGCGCGGAAGGCCGACTCGATGGTCTTTTTCAACTTTGAATATGCGGTCTTCTTCTCCTTGTTGGGGCCGCCGCCGGATTCAATCGCGCGTCTTACCGCTTCGGGTCCACTGCGGACGATGTCGCCTTGCTTCTTGCGGTCGGGAACCACGTCAACCAATTGGTTCGCATCTGCGACCGATAGGTCCCCCTGCTTGACCGCTCCCTTCAATAGGTTGCAAGCACCGCACGACAGTGATTCACTATCAGGGGGATGAAACGTTTCATCCCCCTGGTTGGGTGCGGGGTCAATTTCAGCTAGCAGTAAAGGCGAGGCGTCATCCAAAACATCCTCCCTCTCTGTGGTCGACTCGTTGTCGCCTTCCTCACGCGGGGGACGCTCGCCAACACCGCTGAGCGCCCTCTTGACAGTTGCAACAAGCCCGCGACTGACATCACACGCTTCTGCAATTCGCTTGTCGGACCAATCGGGAAACTCCGCCAACGCGACAGCAACAGCCTTGCGTTTGTCCGCATTGGTGCGTCGTAAACCGTGTGAACGATTCGCTTTCAGCGCGAAGAGGATGGCATCTTCGCGACCGCCTTCACGGACATCCGCTGGAAGCGATGTGCGGCCCGCATTTTTAGCGGCGAGAATTCGGTGCCATCCGTCTCCGATCCAGAAATTAGGTCCCTCGAAAAACAAGACGGGATCCGAATCAAACGGAGACCCCGCCTTCGGTTTGTAGCTTTTCCAAATTTCGACGTAGTCATCTCGTGTGTCGATGCAGATTGACTGGCGGCACTGGATCGACTCGTCGAACTCAATTGATGAGATTGATACCTCCTTTATCATTTTTCACCTCCATCGCCATTCGACGCGTTGAGATGAGTCAAGAAACGAGTGACGGCCTGCCTAGACGTGATGACGCTGCGACCGATCTTGACGGCCTCCAGGCGGACGCCTCGCACACCGGTGCGATACCATCGCCAAACGGTCGAAACGTGCGGTCGGCGTCCCGGCAGCATCGCCGGAACTTCGGCCAAAGTGATCGCGTCTTCAGTTAAGACTCGACTGAGTGTCTTGTTACGCATTGCCACATCTCCTTTGCGTCGCGGAGATGGGCGAACGATCTTTTTGCGTGCTTGCCGTGGTTGTCTTACGCACCGGCGGGCAGCCATCGGCTTCCCACTGTTCGATGACGCAACGGGACCATCGCAGGATCCTCCCGAAGCATTCGACGGGCGGCGGGATAAGTCCTTGATCGACTTTCCGTCGGATGGTTCGTCGGTGGGCGTTCCACCGAATTTCGAGATCGGCGATGGAGAGCATCGACCGATCATCGCCGCCGGTGCTACCAGCGGCGCACAGATTTTTCTGAGACATTGGGATTCCATGTATCGGGTGAACGACGAGACGTCTGCAGGTCAGACGTGTCGCACACGATCATGGAGAGTCCACTGTGAAAGTCTGTATGGGTTTGGAGCAGACCCATATGGGACCCATACGGAAATTTCTATTTTTTTCGGGCCGCCTCTTTGTATCGAGCCGAATAGGTAGGCTTCATCTCAGGAATGTGGTACGCCACCGATTTCTGGGCATCGACACCGCTACGGAACGTTCCGATACAATCGATCCCCCACTTCCCGAGTTTGTCCGAGAACAACTGTGCCCCTTTGCTTGCGGTTCGGTAACCGGCCATTGTGGATGATTCGATCTCCAGGTGATCTCCGAGCCGCGCCCCCAGGATCCAGTCTGGAGATTCGGGGTCGTAAGCCGGCGGAGGGCAAGGATCAGACTCTGGAGAACCTCCCTCGTCGATGTGATGCTCTTCCGATGAAGCGACGTGGATGGCTCCTTGTTCGCTTCCTTGTGTGAGGCTCTTTCCGTTAGCAATTCCTGCTTTTTGTAGCTCCTCACCCAACACTGACCGGCAGTGGTCGAGAACTTCCTTGGTAATAGATCCGATAAGGTCTTTAACCAGTCGGAACCACAAATTTTCTTGCGCATCCCGAACGGGACCATCCTCGCAAGCTCGTTCAACCTCCGCTCGACGAGCCTCCGCTTCCTTCAGCCGCATCCGGTCGGTAGCCGTTGCATCTACGATTGGGTGCGTCGAGTCGTCAGCGGAAGTCGGGTCGGGGATAGCCGGATTGTAGCCCTCTGGAATGTTGCCTTCTCTGTAATGCTCAAAACTATCGTCGTAGCGATGCATTTCGTATTCGAGCTGAAAGCACTCTTCGTCGGCAACAAGCCACGCGTCCAGCGTCGGATGCCCACAATATGGAACGGTGGGGTTAATGGAATATTCCTTCGGCGGATAAAAGCCACGACGGCCGTGGTTTTCAAAAGACTTTCGGTCGTGTTCCCTAACCACGTAGGTCCATATCGCCAACACGGTAACCCATTCGTCGTTGCTGAGTGTGCCTTGCCGAAGTTCTTGGTCCAGTTGCTTCGACCAGAGTGGCATCCAGCTAATCAACCCATCATTTTCCCATTCATTTTGCAACACAGCTTTAACGCTCCGTCGGACCGTCAGACGTTCGGCACGTCGCGCTTCGTTCGGATCTCGGTCTAGTTGTGTGTCGTTCATTCTTATTCAAACAACAAAAGCGGCTTGAGGCAGCGGCAATGAGCAAGCTTCGCAGTTGGCGGGGAAGTTGAAGGTCGGCGGGACGCATTCCGGCCTGTTGATTTGATCCGATCACACATGGGATCAGCCGTTACGCGCTAGAGTACGGGCCTCAACCTCCAAGGAAACTCGCCCATGCCCGTAGGCTCGCGCCATACGGCTGACTAAATCAACAAGCCGATTCGCCTTCTGCGATTCAGGTCGCGCCGCCTATGAATGGTGGCGACCGGCTTCCCGGACTGTTGATTTCTTACATCGGCAACTGAAGTTTGATCTTCACTCTGTAAGTTGTCCCCCGCGGAGGAAGTACCGGCCGGGTGCTTTCTCACCGTTTCACGGTTTGGTAAGGTTTGCACAACGATCGGGACGTTGCAACTGCCGCGGGGAGGGTTCGATGGAAAAGCTCGACAACTACTTCACAATCAAAGACGCCGCAGAATTCCTGGGCGTCTCGCAAAACACTGTCCGGAACTGGGGGCGTGCCGGAAAAATCCCGATGCACCGAAACCCGGTGAACGGTTACCGGTTGTTCAAGCGGCGAGATCTCGAAAGTCTGCTCAGAAGTGCAGAGAAATCTCGAATCGCCCCACGGAAGGCGAAGTAGCGTGATCGGAATGGCGGATTTGAAGGACGTTGCGGCCTCGAACGCGCTGGAGCGGTTTGGGTTCTCGATGGCATCAGGAGGTCCCCACCTTGCTCGGTCCATGATGCTCAATGATCTAACCACCCTTCTCGGGGATAGGCGTTTCGAGCAACCGCGAAACGCCCTGGTTGACGCGATCGAGGACGAAAACGTTTTGGGGAAGCGAACCGCCAGATCGCGAAAGTTGGCGGTGCGGCATCTTGAAACGTTGTACGCCCTCGACCTTTCGGTGCCGCTGTATCGGGACTTCGCCTTTCTCTGGCAACGCGATCCGCCAGGACGTCCCCTGTTGGCATTCCTCGTGGCCTATGCCCGAGACTCCGTTCTGCGGACCAACACGCCGTTCGTCTTGGGAATGAAAGACGGTGAACCGTTCGTGCGGGAAGCGTTGGAAAGGTCTATCGACGAACAGGAACCGGGACGTTTTAGTGCGGCCACGCTGAAGTCGACTGCCCAGAACCTCGCAACCACTTGGACGCACGCGGGGCACTTGAAGGGCCGGACCAGGAAAACTCGTCGGCGTGTCCAGCCGACCCCAGGAGCCGTGGCGCTGGCTCTGCTTCTCGGCTTTGTCACCGGCGATCGCGGGCCGCTACTATTCGAAAACCCGTACATGAAACTGCTGGACTGTTCTCCGAGCACCGGAGTCGACTTGGCGGAATTGGCCGGTAACAAGGGCTGGATCAATTTCAAACGGGTGGGCAATGTCATGGAAGTTGCCTTCCCGCGTCTGCTGACCGCTGAGGAACGGGAGTGGATCGTTGAGCAAGATTAAACAACTGGTCGAATCGTACGCCCGGCACATTGCGATTCCTTGGCGAGACGACGCGGCACCCGCACAGCGCGTCATCTTTTGCGTGTATCCCGAATACACAGAGCTGCGGTTGCGCGCCCGACTCGATGAATTTGAAATTGCGACTCAGCGTGCCGATCACAATTGGGCCCTGTTCGACCTAACGGATTCGTTTCCCAACTGGATGGGATCCCAGCGGTACGCAAAAGCCTACTTCGCCGCCCCGGAAAAGCTGACGACCCTCTGGGGCAAGTACGAAGACTACATCGTTGAGCAGTTCACTCAGTTCTGTGAAGACAGATCGGTGGGCGACGATGATGTCGTGGCGCTCGCCGGAGTCGGCACACTGTTCGGATTTTTGAAAGTAAAAGGCGTCGTCGACAAACTTGCTCCACTCGTTCCCGGCCGCCTCGTGGTCTTCTTCCCCGGCAGCTACGAGGACAACAACTATCGCCTGCTGGACGCCTACGACGGATGGGGATACCTAGCGGTCCCGATCACCGCAGACCGCTAATTCTTGCTCCAGTTCGACAACCCACCTCCCTCAAAACCCTCCCTAGACCGCCCCGCAACCATGCTGAACCAGGAAATCTATCTTGACCCGCCACAGCAGCGAAAGCTCGAAAACCAGGGCGTTGCAAACGTCAACGACGACACACGCGATCAAAACGCCCTGCAGGTATTGAAATACGAATTGAAGACGTTCGTCTGCGATGGCCAATACGAAAAAGGGATCCACGACATCCTGGACACGTACCTGAAGAACATCAATAAGCCCGAGCAGCCTGGTGTTTGGGTAAGCGGTTTCTTCGGCTCCGGTAAGTCTCACATGGTCAAGATGCTTCGAGCGTTGTGGCTGAACACCGAGTTTCCGGACGGAGTGGCCGCACGCGACTTAGCCAATCTTCCCCAATCCATCAAGGATCACCTCGTTGATCTTTCGAATGCGGGGAAGCGGGAAGGCGGTCTTCATGCGGCTTCGGGGACACTCGGTTCAAGTGCCTCAGGCAGCGTCCGGCTTGCACTTCTGCAAATCGTGTTCAAGTCAGTCGACCTTCCGACCCAGTATCCGGTCGCTCAGTTCGTGATGTGGTTGCGAGACGAAGGTATTTTGGATCGCGTCCGTTCGGCCGTCGAGTCGAAGGGCTACGACTGGCAAGAAGAGCTGGACAACTTCTACGTTGCCGAGGGACTGCACGAAGCCTTGGTGCAGGAGAAGCCCAATTTATTCAGCTCGCCACAAATGTGCGTGGAGACGCTCAACAACAAGTATCCCCACGTCACGGACGTCAGTAATGCACAGATGATCAAATCGATCCGAGATGCACTGACCCGTGCCGGCAAGTTCCCACTTACGTTGATCGTGTTGGACGAGGTCCAGCAATACATCGGCAGCAATTCGGACCGCTCGATTCAAGTCCAGGAGATGGTGGAGTCCTGCTGCAAGCAAATCGGCGGCAAACTGATGATCGTGGCCACCGGGCAAACCGCCGTCACCGGCACGTCCAACCTGAAAAAGTTGGAAGGACGGTTTACCACACGAATCGAACTTTCCGATGCCGACGTCGAGGGCGTGATTCGAAAGGTAATCCTTGCGAAAAAGCCTGGTGCGATCAAAACCATCGAGTCCAAATTGGAAACCAACCTGGGCGAAATCTCACGCCAGTTGGAAGGAACCAGCTTGTCGCACCGCCAAGACGACAAAAACGTCTTCGCGGCCGATTACCCGATTCTGCCCGTCCGGCGACGATTCTGGGAGGAGGCCTTGCGGGTGCTCGACCAAACCGGCACCGACAGTCAGTTGCGAAACCAGCTGAGCATGGCGCACAAAGTGATCCAAACCAACTTGGATCAGCCCGTGCCGCATGTGATCGCTGCCGACTATCTGTATTTCGACTCGGCCGACAAGTTGCTCCAGGCTCGGATGCTGCCACGCAAGGTCTACGAACAAACGATGCAATGGAGTAAAGGGTCGGATGACCAAAAACTGCTCGCGCGAGCATGCGGGCTGGTCTTCTTGGTCAGCAAAGTTGCGTCGGGAAACGAAGAACTGGGAATACGAGCGACTTCCGATACGATCGCAGATTTGATGGTCGAAGATCTCGACGCCGGAAGCAAGGATCTGCGTGCCAAGTTGCCTGCGCTGATGAGCAAGTGTGACCTGCTGATGAAAGTCGGTGACGAATACCGAATTCAAACCGAAGAGAGCGCCGCGTGGACCGATGAGTTCATGAGCCAACGCAACCAGCTCGGCAACGAGACACACCGAATTGAAACGGAGCGAGATGATCGTATCCGAAGTCGGTTCGGTGAGATCGCTGGGAAAAAGACGCTGGTTCATGGACAATCGAAAGTCAGTCGAACACTCTACACCTGCTTCGATTCAAAGCTGCCCAGCGACGCCGACAAGCACGTGACCATCTGGGTCCGCGACCAGTGGTCGACCGAATTGAATTCGGTGCAGATCGATGCACGACAAGCCGGCAACCACTCACCAACGGTGTTTGTCTTCATCCCGAAGCGGTCGGCGGACGAACTGCGGCATCATCTGATCGATTCCAAGGCCGCAACCGCAACGCTGAGCGCTCGCGGAGAGAACCCGACGTCGCCGGAAGGCATCGAGGCCTGTTCCGCAATGAAAACGACACGCGATGCGGCGCAAGAGAAGATCAGGCAACTTCTCGACGAATCCTTCGGCGGCGCGCGGGTCATGCAGGGCGGGGGCAGTGAAGTGCTCGGAAACAACCTGCAAGAGATGATTCTCGAAGCTGCCGAGAATTCACTTGCCAGGCTGTACCAGAAATTCCCAATCGCTGATGCCGTCGGGTGGGACAAGGTTTACAAGAAGGCCAAGGAAGGGGCACCCGATGCACTGAAAGCCGTCGGCCATGATGGCGATGTCGACAAGCATCCCGTCTGCAAGGAAATCATCAGTTACATCGCCGCCGGTAAAAAGGGCTCGGATATTCGATCCCACTTTGAGGAAGCCCCCTACGGTTGGGACCGCGATGCGATCGATGGCGGTCTTCAGGCATTATTGATCTCGGGATTGATCCGTGCCCAAGACGAGAAAGGCGGTCTTGTCGATCCGCGCGAGCTGGAGCGGAAAGCGATCGGCAAAGCGGTGTTCAAGATCGAGTCGGCCACCGTATCGGCGACTCAACGGATTCAGATCCGAAAACGATTCCAGCGACTCAAGTTAACGGTGAAGTCTGGTGAGGAGCTTTCGGCCGTTCCGGAGTTCATTACACGACTGACGAAACTCGCCAACTCGGCCGGCGGCGATGCACCGATGCCAGCCACTCCCGATCGGTCGGCGATCGAAGAGATTCGCTTGGCCAGCGGGAACGAACAATTGTTGGTGATTTACAACCGGCGCGATGATCTAGAACAGTCGATTGACGACTGGGAAGCCATTGCAAAGAAGATTGGCGAGCGATGGCCGGTGTGGCAGCAACTGCAGTCGCTTCTGACACACGCGGGGAATGTCAAGGCTGCGGACGAGGCACGGCAGCAAGCAGGTGCCATCACGGATCAAAGGCTTTTGCTTGCCGATCCAGATCCGATCTCTCCGATGGTCAAGTCGGTTGAAGACACGCTCCGCAGTGAATTGACATCGAAGCACCAAGCGTTTTGCGATCGCTTGAAGAAACGAGAGGAATCGCTTCAGTCTGACGAGTCATGGGCACAGCTTTCCCAGGAGCAGCAAGCGAGTATTCGATCGCAGTGCAACATTGAACCGATTGCTGCGATGCAAGTTTCAAGCCAAGAGGAGTTGATCGCTGCACTCAAGTCGTATCCGATCTCCAGTTGGAGCGACCGCATCGAAGCGCTTAGCGGGCGATTCGCTCGTGCGAGGGAATTGGCTGCAAAGGAACTTGAGCCCGAAACACAGAGCATTGAAATCCCACGCCGAACCTTCAACAAAGATGACGTCGACGCGGTTGCAGCGTGGTTGGACGAAGTCGGGGCTTTGCTGAACGATGCCGTCGCGGACGGACCGGTGGTGATCAAATGAGTAACACCGGGACAATCAATCAATTGCCGCTGGACAAAAAACTTCGTAACAAGCTGGAACGCACGGTCAAGGATGCTCGGGACGTTTCCGAAGAAGCCGCGTTGGCAGCTTGTAAACAACTCGGCGTCGGGCTTGCGAAAGCGGACTCGCACTTGACCGAGGACGAAAAAGACCTGCGCCGTCGACTACGAATTCACGGTCGGCAGCTTGGTGATCTCCGCGATCCGTCAAAAGAAACTCAGGAGTTGGATCGCCTGGTTGAAGAGATCGCCTATCAGCACTGGCACCGGATGTTATTTGCCCGGTTCCTGGCCGAGAACCATCTGCTGATGTATCCCGATCCAGATGATCCGGTCTCGGTCAGCCTCGACGACTGCGAAGAGATGGCGGCCGATGAGCATGCCAAGAATGGTTGGGAATTGGCGGCTCGATTTGCCACGAAGATGCTCCCGCAGATCTTCCGCATCGATTCTCCGGTGTTCTCGCTGGACCTGCCACCGGAAAGGCAACAGCAACTTGAAAAGTTGCTTTCCGATTTGGACGATGAAGTCTTCAAGGCATCGGATTCGCTCGGCTGGGTCTATCAGTTCTGGCAAGCCAAACGCAAAGACGAGGTGAACCGGTCGGAGGTGAAGATCGGAGCACGTGAACTTCCCGCAGTTACACAGTTATTCACTGAACCGTACATGGTCAGCTTTCTGCTGGACAACTCGCTCGGAGCCTGGTGGGCAGCGAGACGATTGACCGAGGAAGACCTTCGCACCGCGACGAGCGAACAAGAGCTACGAGACAAAGCTGCCTTGCCCGGTGTCCCGCTCGACTATCTTCGCTTTGTCCGCACCGACCAAAACTCTCCTGGCTCCCCTCGCCCCGATTCGGGGAGAGTGACTGGGGATGAGGGGCAAAGCGACGTTGCGAACAGGCAATCCGGCCCGTGGACACCGGCGGCCGGAACTTTCGACGCTTGGCCGGAGTCGCTTGCGGAGCTGAAGACCCTCGATCCATGTTGCGGCAGCGGTCACTTTTTGGCGGCGGCATTGTTAATGCTGACTCCGATGCGAATGACGCTGGAAGATTTATCAGCTCGCGAAGCGATCGATTGCGTGTTGAACGAGAATCTACACGGCTTAGAAATTGATCAGCGCTGCGTCGAACTCGCAGCATTTGCGCTGGCATTGGCGGCATGGCGCTATCCGGAAGCCGGTGGTTACAGAAAGCTCCCCAACCTAAATGTGGCTTGCTGTGGACTGAGTGTTGGCGTCTCCAAAGACGAATGGAAGGCTATCGCAAAAGACAACAAATCGCTTCGCATCGCGCTTGATTGGCTGTACGACGCATTTAAAGATGCGCCCGTCCTGGGAAGTCTTATAAATCCGTTAGTTTCCGGCTTACCGCCGGGGGTTAATTGGCCTGACATCTCCCGAATGGTTGCTAATGCGTTGGAGGCTGAGAACGACGAGCAGATTAGCTCAAGAGGTGTTGTGGCCCAAGGTCTTTCACGCGCATCGCTACTTCTTGGAAGTCGCTATCACGTTGTGACAACCAATGTCCCCTTTCGTCAAACAGACGATCTATCCGATGAGATCCGCAATTTAGCTGAGGTAAAATGCAAGCTAGCACGTGCAAACATTGCTACGATATTCTTTGCAAGGATTTGGGAATACTTGATCGACGATGGGGTTGCGGCAATCGTTCATCCGCAAGGACTTCTGTACAAGGACTATTATTCGAAATTTCGCGAGCAATTGTTCGGGCGTCACAGGTTCCGAGCAATTGCCCGACTTGGCCCTGGAGCCTTTCATGAGATTACGGGCGAAGAAGTCAAAGTATGTCTCATTATCGCGGAGCGAAGTTTTGACAGCAGTAATATGCTCAATCAAATCGACGCTACGTCGGGCGAGCCGGAAGACAAAGCGGTTTGCTTGGCAACTGACTCACTCGACCGAAGAAATCAATCGAAATGCCTCGTTAGCTCAAAGAAAGTAGTCGGTATTGGACGTCGAAGCAAAGCGTCACTTCTCGAGGAAGCGGTTACTTTTTCAAATGGAATCCAGACAGGCGACTACCCTCGGTTTGGGAGAACGTTTTGGGAAATCGATAGTATTGCAAATGGTTGGGCGCTTCAACTTTCTACGGTAAAAAAGTCAACGCAATATGGAGGACGAGAACACTGTATATATTGGCAATCGGGTAATGGTGAACTTGTTAATTTTATAAGACGCAAAGTGGGGGAGAATAGCGTTGCCTCTTGGGTTCGCGGACTTCACTACGCTGATCGTCGCGGCGTTGCGATCAGTGCGATGGGTGAGCTCAAAGCGACTCTCTTCAACGGCGAACTTTTTGACGACAACACCGTTGTCTTAGTACCAAACAATGACGATGACCTTGGAAGACTTTGGGCTTTCTGTTCAGACGTCGGATTCAATTCAAAAGTGAGAAGGATCGACCAATCGAACAAAGTGCGCGGGGCAATCGTTCGCATCGAATTTGACCAGCCGCCGATCGACAATTTCGGCTTTTCACCTTACTCCGACGATTCAACCCAATGGATCTTCCACGGGCATCCGGCCAGCAGCACTGACGCCCTGCAAGTAGCCGTCGCGCGGTTGCTCGGCTACCGCTGGCCCGCCGAATTGGATGCGGACATGGAACTGGCCACCGACGCCCGCCAGTGGATCGAACAGAGTACTACGCTTACTGATCTTGCTGACGAGGACGGAATCGTTTGCATCCCTGCGGTTCGTGGGGAGCAAGCCGCCGAAGACCGGCTGCTCAACCTGCTTCACCTGGCTTACGAACAAGGTCGGGGACAGGAGCAAGTGTTCCGCGAAAAGCTGGAAGCGGCTGACGGCAATGATCCCGTGACCGTCGATTTGTGGCGCCGCGGTTGGGAGCCATCGCTCGCCAACAGCTTTCCGGCTTGGCGAGACAGTCTATTGGAGGCCGCTGGCCACACTGGCAAGCCGCTGGAATCGTGGCTTCGCGACAAGTTCTTCACACAGCATTGCAAAACGTTCCACAACCGCCCCTTCATCTGGCACATTTGGGACGGGGAAAAGGACGGATTTTCGGCGCTGGTGAACTACCACAAGCTGGACAACAAGACGCTGGAATCCCTGATCTACTTGTATCTGAACGACTGGATCAGCAAACAAAAGAAGGACAAGGAGAAGGGTGTCGACGGCAGCGAATCCCGTCTCGCCGCCTCAGAAAACCTCAAGACCAAACTCGAAACGATCCTGAAAGGTGAGTCCCCACATGACATCTTCGTTCGCTGGAAACCGATCGAAGAGCAGCCCATCGGCTGGAACCCTGACTTGAACGATGGCGTCCGCCTGAACATCCGCCCCTGGATGACCGTCGGCGACGTCAAAAAGAAAGGAGCGGGCGTCCTAAGAGACAAACCCAACATCCACTGGAAAAAGGACCGCGGCAAAGACGTCGAGTCCGCCCCCTGGTACCACCTCGGCCCCGAGTACGGAGGCAAGGGAGGCGACCGCATCAACGACCACCATCTGACCCTGGCAGAGAAGAAGGCAGCACGAGGCGAGCAATGAACATGAAGGATAAATTCCCCGGTTACTATCCTCCCAATGAGAAAGAGGAAAAGTTGCTTTGGGACGAGGCCATCTTTGTTTTCGACACCTGCTCCTTGTTGAATCTCTATTCGTATTCGGACAGCACCCGAGACGAATTGCTGGGTGTTCTGAACAAGATCAAAGATCGGCTCTGGATGCCGTACCAGGTCGCGTCCGAGCTGCACAAGAACCGGGTTCTCCGCATCGCTCAAGAGCGGAAAAATTATGCCGACACCATCAAGTCAATCGATGCCTTTCGCAAAGACATTGACAAACGCCACCGAAGCAAACGCCAGCATCCTTTCATCTCGAACGAATCGTTTGAACGGCTTGTGAACGCTCTCGATGCCGTTCAGAAAGAGATGGAGGATTGCCGGGACAAGCACGATCGCAAACTCCATGATGATTCACTCTTCGAAAACATATGCAGCTTGTTTGGGTCCAACGTCGGTAATGGGTTCGACGAAAAAAGGCATTCAGCCACCTGTGAAGAAGGAAAGAAACGGTACAAAGCCAAACGCCCGCCCGGCTACATGGACGGCGACGCAGCCGGCAGGGACGCAAAGCCCGAACCTGATCGCTACGGCGATCTGGTTCTTTGGTACGAAACGATTGACCATGCAAAGAGCAAAAGCAAGCCAGTGGTCTTCGTCACAGATGACAGCAAAGAAGATTGGTGGAGGATTTCACCGATCGAAAGCCGCAAGACTCTTGGCCCACGTGCCGAGCTGATTGAAGAATTTATCGCAGTAGCTGAACAGAAGTGCTGGCTTTACAGCAGTGAGAGTTTCGTAAGCCGAGCTACCGACTTCATCAAAGTAGTTTCCACAAAAGCCCAATCAGAAGTCAAGAACATTGCTCGATCAGACACTCCCGGCTTGCTCACGGGAATATTCCTGCCCAGCTTCAAACTTGAAGATATGATAGCCGATTCGTTTTCGAAATCACAAAGAGAACGAGAGGACGTGTTTGCGAAAGCAATTGCTTCCGTTGCGAATCCGAGTATTTCGCCCGAAGCGATCAAGTTTTTAGCACCTACTTTCAAGTTTGAAGAGCTCGCAAAGGAGGCGTTCCATAAGGCATTGGCAAAACAAGAAGTGATCGACGCTCTAAAAGACTGTGCATCAGCTGTGGATGACGACCTGGACCTCGATGAGCGAGACCAACTTGACGAGGATGACCCTGAGGGAGCCGATGAAAATGCGTTGAACGAGGACTGAGGCTTACTGCTTTGGCTTCTGGGAGCAGACACACCGCGATCCCACTCTTGATGTTTGAAAAAAACTTTGAGCAGGCTGATTTCGATTACTGGCTGAACATCATCAATCGATGCAAGGCGAAACAAGCCGATCTCATCAATGACCGGCCCTTGAAAAACATAAAACATAGTTGCGACGCAAGAACCTCTGATGATCAACTCCGCACACAAGTACGACGTTTCTGAAATCCTCAGTCCCGACTCCAACGTTCGGTACGCAATCCCCAAGTATCAACGCAAGTACACCTGGCGGAAGGAGGATTGGGAGGCGATCTTCGACGACGTCTGCTTCAATCCCAAGGGACATTTCCTGGGGTCGATCATTTGCATCAATCAGACCAAGGACGCCAACGCGGCACAGGAACTGGATCTGGTCGACGGCCAACAGCGGATGACAACGATCACGCTATTGTACGCGGCAATCTACAAGTGGCTGATGAGGCAGGAAGCGGATCTGGACGAAGATCAACTCGATGACGTCAAACGCATTCGGCGAAGGGTGCTTTTTGGGAAGAAGGAACTTCGTGTCACCCCGTCCTATCACGGCAACAATCTGGTCGATTACCGCTGGGCCATGCATCGATGCGGTGCACTCGCCGACGCGGAGAAGCCAGCCAATGTCGGAAATCGCCGAATCATGAAGGCGTTTCGCTACTTCCTGGAACGACTGAATGAAATCGAAAACGGTAGTCCCAAATTCACGATCGAAAGCGCATTGGACCTGCTGACGAACCTGAATGCGGCCTGCGTCGTGAAGATCGAGGTGTCGTCGCATTCGGACGCCTACGTTCTTTTTGAGTCTCTGAACAACCGCGGTGTCCCGCTGTCGGCGATCGATCTGATCAAGAACAAGCTGCTATCCGAAATGGAGAAGCGTGGCCTGGCAACCATCGATGAAAACTTCGAACAATGGAATACCCTGCTGAACAATCTCGGGGACAGCTACAAGATCCAGGAACGGTTTCTTCGTCAGTTTTACAACGCCTTCCGCCACGACGAAAACATCACCGTTGGGAAGGCGCCCAAGGCGACCCGATCGAATCTTATTCAAATCTACGAAACACTGATTGAAAAGGATCCCAAGTCGATCTTTGACAAGCTGCGTAACTGCTCGGATTTGTACGCTCGCTTGATCGTTCCCGACGATGATGACAACGATCCAGAGTTGACAAAGCAGCTCGAACAGTTGGAGCGGATCCAGGGAGCCCCGAGTTACGCGTTCTTGATGTACGTGCTCAGCCGGAAACCGTCGCAGCAACTGCTCGTCGACCTTGTCAAGTTGTTGGTCCGTTTCTTTGTACGTCGAAACGTCACAGATTTTCCCAACACCTACGCGTTGGACAGTCTGTTCATGGATCTGATCCAGGTCTATCACCAGGAGAGTGCGGAGAGTATCGCCCCATTCGTGCGATTTGTTCGAGCGAAATCATCCGACGATGATCGCTTCCGATCGGCGCTCCACGGCGACATCTACGAGAACAATGTGGGGGCGACGCGTTTCTTGCTTTGCTCTCTCGAAGAGGACCAGCAGACCGCAGAAACGATGACCGACTTGTGGAAACGCGACGACAAGAACAAGTTCATTTGGACAATCGAGCACATTTTCCCGCAAGGGGAGAATGTCCCGGATTGCTGGGTGCAAATGATCGCCGACGGCAAAAAGGAGAAAGCGAAGGAGTATCGAGAGAAGTATGTCCACCGACTGGGAAACCTGACGCTGACCGGATTCAACAGCAAGCTTGGCAACATGAGTTTCGAGAAGAAACGCGACCGAAAGGATCGAAACAACAAGATCGTCGGCTACAAGAACGGACTCGCGATCAACAACGACCTTAAGGATCGAGACGACTGGAGTGTGGACGCGATCAACACTCGCACCGACAAAATGATCGACCGACTGATGACGATTTTTTCGTTTGAGTCGATCGCTGCCGAGAGCTGAACGCGGGGGCATCGTTTGTCGATCCGAAATGACAACATGACAAATCAACAAAGTAGCGAGCCAAAGTGATGAAAGTGTTTTTGAGTTGGTCCGGAAAGCGGTCGGAAGAGGCGGCAAGAGCGTTTTGGCAGTGGCTGCCGGATGTCCTCCAAAGTGTCGAGCCCTGGATGTCGAGCGAAGACGTCGGTTCTGGTGCTGGGTGGAATCAGGAGATTCGGGCGGCGCTCGACCAGAGCAACTTTGGGATCATTTTTGTTACCCGTGATAATCGGCAATCGGAGTGGCTGATGTTCGAAGCGGGTGCGATCGCCAAACATGTTGCAGATGCTCGCGTCGTTCCGTTAATCGTTGACGAAGATCTGTCACCAGAGATGTTGACGGGACCACTTGGTCAGCTTCAAGCACGCACCGCCACCGAAGAAAAAATACGGCGGTTGATAGGTGACATAAATTTCTCATGCTCCAGCAGATTGGAGTCCAATCGCCTTGCACGGTGTTTTGATTCACATTGGCCGACACTTAAGCAGCGTCTGGACAACCTGCCCGAGCCTATGGGCGAGACGCCTGTATTAGACGAAAAGACGATGCTTGCTGAGATACTGCACCTCATCCGTGCCGAACGGACGCATCAGTCGAAGGGCGGTAACAATTACCTCTCCGGAGTTCTTGACCAAGCGATGAAGCGAGCAATTCACGGACAGCCCAAAGGGCTCCAACGCCTGAAGCTTCGCTTGAGTGAATTCGAATGGGAGAACGCTGAGAAGGAACGAATCCTGGCGCTATGGGAAACGTTTGAAGAAAACGAATTGAAGACCGAGTTCCAAATCGATGGCAGGACCTATGGGCTTCACCGAAACGGCGATATCGAACTGCCGGAGATTTCCTAGATGACTTTGGGATTCGTCCTCGGATCGGATCGTTTGTATTCTTCTCCGCGCCAGCGACGGATTTCCCGCGATAACCGCCCACGACCAAAGCTGGACTGAAACACCAGGATTCGTGGAAAGTAACGCTATTTCCTCACGGTAACAGGGGTGCTGTTACCGTGAGAGATCCGTGTTACACTGAGTGCATGGAGAACTCCGGCGAACACTTGCGACGGTACTTTGATGACGTTCTGGGACTGCAGATCAGTCTGGAGCCCTGGCCTGGGGTTTCACGCCTGCCCCTGGTGTTCCGCAACCGCTACCGTCTTTTCGTCTCCCGCCTTCTTGGCTCCGATTGCTTGTTCATGATGGACCAGAAAGTCGGTCGAACTGCGTCAAACATCCGCAGGCACATGGACATCGTTCAGGAGAAGTGGCAGGCGGCCAACGAGCCTGGCGAATCCGACCATGATCCGCAACTTGTGATTTACGTTGCTGACGCCGCCGGCTCAGATGAGCGTCTTCGCCTGATTGAACAGAAGATCCCCTTCGTGATCCCGGGAAACCAGATGTACTTGCCGATGCTTGGCATGGATCTCAGGGAGCATTTTCGCCGGGTGCAACAGCCGGTTACGAAGTTCAGTCCGTCGACGCAGGCTGCCGTGATCCTGTTGCTGGTTGAGACCGAACCACGAGCGTACGACGCGGTCGCACTGGCGGAACGTTTGAACTATTCCAAGATGACCGTTTCCAGGGCGTTCAACGAGTTGCTGTCGCTTGAACTGGATTTGATACAGACAGACGGACGCGCGAGAGTCCTGAGGCACAGCGGTTCTCGTCGCGATTTGTGGACGACCTGCCTTTCCTTGATGGAGACACCGGTTCGACACCGGCAGAAGGTCACCGGTGGTGAGGTCAGCGGTATCATCGCCGGGTTGCCCGCCCTGGCCACGCGTAGCATGCTCGCGAAACCGGCCAACCAGTGCCTTGCCGTCACTACCGAACAATGGAGTGAAATCAAAGAACGGTCAGACCTGAAGCCCACTCCGATGGAAGACCCCGACGCGATCGAAATCGAGATGTGGGGCTACGACCCGGCGTTGTTCGCGTCCGCAGGAGTGTGTGACCCGTTTTCACTCTATCTGTCTCTCAAAGACGAAACTGACGAGCGTGTCGAAGGTGCGCTCGAAGAGATGATGGAGGCGATCGAGTGGTAGAAGGACTTGATCGATTTCGGGACCACTTTGAAAAGTTCGTTGACCAGTACATCCTGATCGGTGGTGCTGCGTGTACGGTCGCGATGGAGAGCATTGGTGAATCGTTCCGTGCGACGAAAGACCTGGATATTGTTCTTTGTGCTGAAGCCCTCGATGCGTCTTTTGTTGCTTCGTTCTGGACATTCATCCGAGACGGGCAATACCAGATTCAACAGAACGCAAAGGGCGACAATCAGTATTACCGCTTCCAGCGTCCAAGTGATTTGGCGTTTCCCTTTATGTTGGAGTTGTTCTCACGCTCTCCGGATCAGTTTGCTCCCGCCGAAGGAAGCGTGTTGACACCGATTCCGATGGGGGAGGACATTTCCAGCCTGTCAGCGATATTGCTCGATGACAGCTACTACAGCTTTCTTCAGAGCGGGAAAAAGGTCGTCGACGGAATTCCGATCGCCACTGCCGAACAATTGGTCCCGTTGAAGGCACGGGCTTGGCTGGACCTGAGCGAGCGAAAAGCTGACGGAGACCATGTGGATTCCAGGGACATCAAGAAACACAAGAATGACGTTTTTCGCCTGTTCCCCATTCTTGATCCCGAATTCTCCGCCGTTGTGCCGGACAACGTGAAGTCGGACTTGGTTCGATTCCTCGACCGGATAAAGAGTGAAACGATTGACTTCAAGTCCTTCGGATTGTCTGGGCAGACGATCGAGACGATTGGAGCCGAGTTAGGGAGAATCTATGGCTTCTGAGAACGATCTGATCGTAACGCACTTGATCCGGGCGATCCGCAGTGCTGGGGTTTACAACGCCAACGTCCAAAATGCTCCCGCATGCATTTTGTGGCCGGACGGAGATCGCCAATGGGAACCAGTCGTCGGTCGCCTGCAGGGTGAGCTTGCTGAATTGTGTGTCCTAGGAAACTACCTGCCCGCCGAACGCACTGGGCCGGCGATTTGGCTGCGGCTGGTGATCGCGGACAAGTCGAGCGACGTGAAGCTTCCCGGCGACAAGCTGCCGATCCTTTATCTGCCCGGCGTCCGTCGGCAAGATTTGCGTGCCGTCGGCGATTGCCCTGAGCATTTGAAGCCACTTGCCGAGCTTCAGTACCGCGGCGTAATCTGGTCGCAACTCAATTCAAAGGACTGGACCATTTCATCGTTCCTACAATCCAACCAGGGCGGACTCGGATTGGATGTCGCCCAGGACAACGAAACCAAACAAGCGATGCGTTTGGCTCTTTTCCGGTTGCTGGATGAACGCGTGGACCTTTTGGATGGCAAACGCCTCGACAAGGACTATTTCAACAAGCTGTTGACAAGCGGCGACCCGCATCGTGATCTGTTGATGTGGATCGACAATCCTGACCAGTTCCGCCAGCAGTGTGATACCAACACTTGGAATGCCTTCGTCGCGATCTGCAAGTCTCAGTTGAAGTTCGATCCCGCGAAGGACGGGGAAATTGAGGCGGCGGAACGACTCGCAGAGCGAGCACCTCCGTGGAACGCTGTTTGGCAGCGGTACGCGGACGCACCGAAAAAATATGCCAACATCCCTGCGCAGATCCGAAAGACCAAGGTCACACAGCTTGACCCCCTATTTCCTGACTGCGGAGGTTGGCCGCAATGGAACGATCAGCAGGAAGACGAACTTCGTAGTGAACTCGCGAAGGTTGGAACACTCTCGCCGGCGGAAGCGCGGAAACAGATTCGCGTATTGGAAACCCAACATGGGCCACGACGCGATGAAGTCTGGGCAAAATTAGATCTGTCACCGCTTGCCACCGCGCTGGAGTACTTGATCTCGCTCGCTGAGGTCACAAGTGACTCGCTCGCGGCAGGAACGGCCGCAGACATCGCAGCCGCGTACCATGCCAGCGGTTGGCGGGCGGACGACAGTATGCTGCGTGCCCTCGCTGTGATTTCGTCTGACGCAGACTTGGTAGTCGTCAGATCGGTACTGGAAACGATCTACGCACCTTGGGCGACCGATGCGGCACTGCACTTGCAATCGGTCGTTGCCAACGACGGCTATCCGGGCCGAACGGCAGAGGAAATTCACGCAGAATCGTATGACGCGGGAACGTGCTTTTTGTTCGTTGACGGGCTGCGTCTCGATTTAGCCAAGCGACTGGAATCGTTGCTGACGGACAAAGAGATCAAAGTGGACGATTCAATCGCGTGGTCGGCATTGCCGAGTGTCACCGCAACGGCCAAGCCAGCCGTTACACCCGTTCGCCACCTCATCAAGGGTGCCGATGTCAACAAAGACTTTACCCCTGAGGTCGCAGCTACCGGGAAGAGTCTCAATGGCCACAGCTTTCAAAACTTACTGGAGCAGGAAGGCTGGACGAAGCTGGGGAAATCGGAATTGGGAGACCCCAACGGAAAAGCGTGGACTGAGATCGGCGACGTGGATCACGAAGGTCACGAACGCGGTTGGAAACTCGCTCGTCACATCGACTCGCTTTTGGGGGACGTCGTCGAGCGGATCTCGCAGCTTTTTGATGCCGGTTGGAAGGAAATCCATGTCGTTACCGATCACGGATGGTTGCTGATGCCAGGCTCTCTGCCCAAGGCTCAGTTGCTTCCGTCGCTCTCTGAAAACAAATGGGGACGCTGCGCGGCGCTGAAGGACGGAGCTTCAAGCGACGCCCAGTTGTACCCTTGGTTTTGGAACCCGACGCAGTGGTTTGCTTTCGCGGAAGGAATATCGTGCTTCTACAAGAACGAATACTCGCACGGCGGCTTGAGCATGCAAGAGTGTGTCACCCAGAAAATGACCCTGCATTCCAACAGGGTGGTGACTGGTCCCGCTGAGATCGCAAAGGTCGAGTGGACGACGAGCATGCGATGCAAGGTAACGCTCGCGAGCCCAATTCAGGGTGCACGCTTGGATATTCGCACTCATGCAGGAAATGCGGAGTCAAGCGAAGTCAATGCCGTGAAGAACTTCAAAGACGGCAAGACAAGTTGTTCGGTGATTATCGAAGACGAGGACTTGGGGGGGCACCATTGCTGGGTGGTGGTTCTTGACGCGAACGGCCAGCCGATCGGACAGGAACAGACAATCGTGGGCGGAGACAACTAATGGAACTCGATCGAATCGATAAACTTGCATCCCGTTTGCTGGACGGCTACATCGTTCGCAAGGACTTGGTCCGAACGTTCAGTCGGCAATTTCCCGTTCCGACCTACGTCGTCGAATTCATGCTGGGCAGGTATTGCGCAGGCACAGACCCAGAGGACATTGAAGAAGGTCTTGAGATTGTGCAGCGGCAACTGAAGTCGCGCACGGTCAAGGCGGGAGAAGAGGAACTGTTCAAGGCGAGGGCACGCGAAGAGGGGACGGTGAAGCTGGTCGATATCATCAGCGCACGCCTCGACACTCGCACGGACTCCTACGTCGCAACGCTTCCGAGTTTGCAGCTGACGAACGTTCGCATCCCCTCGGATATGGTCAACGCGAATGATCGCATGTTGACGGGCGGATTCTACGCTGAAATCACGCTCTCCTACGACGCAGCCATTGCTCAGGAATCAAACGGTCGCCCGTTCGGTATTGAAAGCCTGCGGGAAATCCAGCTCTCCAAACGTAACGTGTTGTCGTCGCTCGCCGCTGCACGGGACGGATTTGAATTGGACGACTGGAAAACCTTCTTGCTGCGCAGCATCGGGATCGAAAGCGAAGGTCTGAAGGAACGCGAAGTCAACGCATTGTTTCTGAGAATGGTTCCGTTCGTGGAGCGGAATTACAATCTGGTTGAGCTGGGACCACGGGGAACCGGCAAGAGCCACCTTTTTCAGCAGGTCTCGCCGTATGCACGCTTGATTTCGGGCGGCAAAGCGACTGTCGCACAGATGTTCGTGAATCTGTCGACTGGCCGGCGTGGTCTCGTCTGCCAATACGACGTCGTCTGTTTCGATGAGGTTTCCGGGATCTCGTTCGATCAGAAGGATGGCGTGAACATCATGAAGGGGTACATGGAGTCGGGGGAGTTCAGCCGGGGCCAAGAAACCATCCGTGCCGATGGCGGGATTGTGCTGGTCGGAAACTTTGACGTCGATGTTTCCCATCAACAACGTGTCGGCCACCTTTTCGGCCCACTGCCTCCCGAAATGCGAGACGACACCGCGTTCATGGACCGGTTGCACGCCTATTTGCCCGGCTGGGACGTTCCCAAAATCAGTTCGGAATTGCTTACCGATCATTTCGGGCTGGTCAGCGATTTCCTTTCCGAGTGTTGGAATCAACTCAGGTCGCAAAGCCGAGTGTCCGCGCTCCAAGGAAAAGTGTTTTACGGAGGTGCCCTCAGCGGTCGCGATACCAACGCGGTGAACAAGACGGTGAGCGGACTGCTGAAGCTCTTGCAGCCTGGCGATACCAAGCCGACCGACGAGGAAATCGAGTGGGCGGTACGGCTGGCAATGGAGGCACGCCGTCGCGTGAAGGAGCAGCAAAAACGCATTGGCGCCGCGGAGTTCCGGAACACGCACTTTAGTTTTGTCATGGGCGAGGATGGCGTTGAGCAATTCGTCGTGACACCCGAGCTGCAGAGCCAGGCGGGGATCGGTGATGATCCGCTTGAACCCGGTCAGGTATGGACGATCAGTCCCGGCGGCCCCGACGAGAATCCCGGGCTCTTTCGGATCGAAGCGACCGAAGGTCCGGGTTCCCAGGTCAAGATTCTGAACAAGCCAGTACCGGCGCCGTTCAAGGAGTCGATCGGATTTGCTCAGCAAAACCTCTACACACGCGCCGTTCAGCTTGTTGGGGACAAGGAACCACGGTCACATGAGTTTTCAATCCAACTGCGGTCCTTCGACACGGCCAAGACCGGTGCCAAGGTTGGTATGGCGGCACTTCTAGCGATGTGCACCACTTTACTGAAAAAGAGCGTCCGAGGCGGTCTAATCGTCTGCGGCGAGGTCAACCTAGGCGGCTCCATCGAGCCGATCCACAACGCGGTCTCGATCGCGGAGATCGCCGTGGAGAAGGGAGCGACGTCGCTGTTGATGCCCGTGTCCTGCCGCCGCGACTTGTTCGATCTTTCCGACGACATGGCGACGAAGGTCGACGTCCAGTTCTATTCCGATGCCCGGGACGCACTTCTCAAAGCAATTGCGGAGTAGGCCATTTAGAGAATCGGTCTACGGAGCATTGTCCGTCTGTTCCCCACGAACTTCTCGAGGAGCGGGATGAGTTTCGATTCGCGGTTTATTGCGGATCGGGAGTTTCTCGTGCTTGCGAGAAGCTCCCGGTTTCCGCGAGCTTCCCAGACTTGGGCTCGACAATCTTACTGAGCCAAGCGGTCAGTCTTATCGATGAAGAAAGCGCCGGCGACGGACCTCATAGGTGTGACGATACAGCAGTCGCTTTAAGCCACCATTGGTTTCGGCGAGCGCGTTGATCACACTTGCCTTCAGGAGTGGATCCGAATGGCGAACGACAAACGGAATCACGGATCTTGCGTCCTCTAGACGCAATGCCCCGTTGGCTTGGTGCTGACGCACGGAACCCGTGGAGAGTCCCGTGATCTCGGCGATGACTCTTTGGTCGATGATGAAAGTCAGATCAGAAGTTTTCTGCCGCATCTCACTCTCCCTCACTATCGTGGTCTTCGGAATGAATCATCGTCTCCAAGCGGCCAACGCGGGATTGAAGCCCAGATAGACTTCGGTGATAGGCTCGAAACCGTTGCTCGAAGAATCTCTCAAGTCCAAGCACGGTCTCGGATACCGATTCGATTTCTTCTCCACAGCCCTGGACAGCGTTCGAGAGTTCATCTAACCCGGAACCAAGGTCTTCCGCGAACTCTGCCAACTCGACGCGAAACGAGTTGAGGATGCATTCGAAATTCTCGTCATGCATTGTTGGTACTCAAAGTGGAACAAAACGGAGGAATCGCACACCGCGGTTCCCTTGTAAAGTTAATCGGGGAGTGTTCGACGGAGTCGGGCCGTGAGCTGCTCAATGTGCCTCCAATCTGGCAGCAAACGGCATGCCGCAGGTTGTCGCGACAACACCTTGGCTTGGGCCCTCCAGGGACGAAAAATGCAGAAAACAGGGTGGTTTTTGGATATAACGGGACGCACGCCGTCTCAACGGATACGGAGAGCCAGTCGTTGAGGTGTGCGTCGATTTGCCGCATGTCAGCGGTGCCCATGTTTCCAAGACTATTGGTACGTCGCATCGGCACGCTGGCTGATCGCGTGTCCAGGCTGACGGCGTTCAGACGCTACAGGACACGAGCGGTTCTACATTCCACGGGATCGGAGAAGCGGCGGCATGGCCGCTACCTGCCTAGGAAAACGAGCGTCCGTTACAGCGATTCGCGCGCAACCTGGGCAGCTTCCAAGCAAGTTGCAGACGGTGACGCTCGGCGGCGTACATGTGCTCCAACGTCGAACTCGCTTTGACTTTGAACAATGAGCCACCTGCCTGCAAAATCCTTCACAGTCTCCACCACGCGACACATTCGGCTCATCGTGAAAAGCACCGTGATTGAATTCTCGAAACCTGATCATCTAGGGGTGTCGCCATAGCTGCAAATGCCTAGCTCTGTGGATTACCATGGGTGATCAGGTACAGAGTGTGGCGATGCCACGACCGCATGGGGGTGGGCACGTGGAAAAACCGAATCACGACGATTTCACGCTGGATTTACAAGGCGAGACAATCTCGGGGGAAGAAGCTGAAACTGCTGAGCATCCCGAGCAAATCGGTCGCTACCGGATCGAGAAGGTCTTGGGGAAAGGCGGTTTCGGCCTCGTGTATTTGGGCCACGATGAACGCCTGGATCGGCCCGTTGCCGTCAAAGTTCCGCATGCCCATCTGATTTCCCGGCCTGAAGATGCAGAGGCCTATCTGGCCGAGGCTCGCACCGTGGCAAGTCTCGATCATGACCACATTGTGCCGGTTTACGATGTCGGGACGACTGACGATTGTTCCTGCTTCGTCGTCTGCAAATATATCGACGGGACGGATCTGTCGACCAAACTCAAACAGCACCGTTTCAACTACCGCGATGCCGCCGAATTGGTGGCCACGGTCGCCGAAGCGCTGGGTTACGCCCACAAACAAGGCTTGGTGCATCGGGATGTGAAACCGGGCAACATTCTCATTGGGAAAGACGACAAGCCCCACGTCGTAGACTTCGGCTTGGCGCTGCGAGAGGAGAATATCGGCAAAGGACCGAAATACGCGGGGACTCCCAGCTACATGTCGCCCGAGCAGGCTCGTGGCGAGGGGCACCGGGTTGATGGGCGGAGTGATATTTTCAGTTTAGGCGTGGTTTTCTACGAACTGCTAATCGGCCGTCGCCCGTTCAATGGCGATTCGCGTGATGAACTCTTCGATCAGATTTCAAGCTACGAGCCCCGCCCTTTGCGGCAGTACGACGAGAAGATTCCGAAGGAGCTAGAGCGGATCTGCCACAAGGCGATGTCAAAGCGTGCTCGCGATCGGTATTCGTCGGCCTACGATCTGGCCGAAGACCTGCGGCACTTCCTCGTTGAACAAACGATGATCCAAAATAGCGTGACGCCCGGAAGCACCGAGCCTGCAACACTGGAATTCAGCCAACAGTCCCACGCAACATCCTCCGGGGATCCTGCGACGGATCCAATGACGCCGCCTGGTTCGAGTACTTCCGCGGATAGTCAGCCCGTGAGGATTGTGCCGAAGGGACTGCGGTCCTTTGACGCTCACGACGCTGACTTTTTTCTGGAGTTGTTGCCCGGTCCTCGCGACCGCAACGGTCTGCCCGACAGTCTGCGATTCTGGAAGACCCGCATTGAGGAAACCGATCCTGAAAATGCATTCTCCGTTGGGTTAATCTACGGGCCATCGGGCTGTGGGAAGTCGTCGCTTGTCAGGGCAGGATTGCTGCCTCGGCTCTCCGACGACGTGATCAGTGTCTACATGGAAGCCACATCGGACGAAATCGAGACTCGGATACTGCGCGGGCTACGAAAGCGTTTCGCGGCGATCGATTGTGACATGAGTCTCAAGGATACGCTGGCAGCGTTGCGACGCGGCCAAGGCATTCCGGTCGGCAAGAAGGTGCTCATCGTTCTCGATCAGTTTGAGCAGTGGTTACACAACACGAATGAGGACGGAAACGCCGAATTGGTGCAAGCCCTGCGGCAGTGTGATGGTGGGCGGGTCCAGTGTCTGATTATGGTACGAGACGACTTTTGGATGGCTGTGACGCGATTTCTTCGGGAACTGGAGATTCGGTTGCTCGAAGATCAAAACGTTTCGGCCGTTGACCTCTTCCCAGAACGCCATGCCGTCAAAGTGCTTACCGCGTTCGGTCGAGCTTACGGTGCTATTCCCGATGTCCCTGGCGATCCCCCGCAAGAGCAGGACGAGTTCGTCAGAACTTCGGTCAACAGTTTGGCAGAAGGAGGCAAGGTGATTTGTGTCCGACTTGCTCTCTTTGCGCAAATGATGAAGAGCAAACCCTGGACGCCGGCTACATTGACTCAACTCGGTGGAACGAAAGGTATCGGTGTCACTTTTCTGGAGGAGGCGTTCTCGTCGTCGGGGGCTTCACCTGCGCATCGCTATCATCAAAAGGCAGCTCGCGAGGTGCTTCGGTCGTTCGTGCCTGAGTCCGACATCAAGGGGCAGATGAAGTCCTACGACGAGTTGCTGGAGGCATCCGGATACGCGCATTACCCCAAGGATTTTGAGGCTCTCATCAACCTGCTGGATGGCGAGATGCGGCTCATCACACCGACCGATCCTGGCGGTGTGGACTCGAGTGATGAGCCCGATTCTCTCTCAGACGAGAATCTAAGGTATTACCAACTGACGCACGACTACCTCGTTCCGATGCTACGGGAGTGGCTGACCGCCAAACAGAGAGAAACCAGAAAAGGGCGTACGGAACTGAAGCTTGCCGAATTGTCGACGTTGTGGAGCACAAAACAGGAGAGCAGGTACCTTCCGTCGATGTCAGACTGGCTTGGCATTTACAGGCTGACAGAAAAAGATCAATGGACCCAGCCACAGCGAGAAATGATGAAAAGGGCGATGAAAGTGATCGGCCGTCGGGCTGCGTCATGGTTCGCAGTGGTCAGCATCGTGCTACTAACAGCAACAGTTGCGAACATCATCCAGAGATATCAGTCCGACAAAACATCTCTGGTTCAGAAGATAAGCGTGCAAGCCGACGTCATCGGTGACGCCAGTGCCCTCCCTTTGACATTCGAAGATTCTGAGACTTGTGAGGAAGTCTTGAAAATATTGCGTTTGGAACCGGCAATCGTTCATGCAACCGTCTTTGCTGGTGACGGAAGTCGATTTGCCGGCTACAAGGCTTCCGAATCGGTCTCTGATGACGTTAGCTTTCCTCCATTTCGAGATGATTCAGTTTTCGCAGATGGGTTTCTGCATGTCTCCAAGACGATCGACACTCCAAATTCCCTGGAGCCGATCGGATTGATATACGTTCGTGCGAGCATTGAAGACTTGTACGCTGCGTCGATGAGGTACGCAGGTCTTGCTGTCCTCACACTGTTGTTGAGTCTAGGTGTTGCGATTCTTCTGGGGCTTGCAGCCGCCATCGTCATCGAATGAGCTGGATGCAACATGATGCAAGTTCGTTTCACGGGAACTTCAAGTGGTACCAACGTTGGAAGCACGGATCTCCCTATTGCGCTGATAAGATACTCGTGGTGCAGCATTGAAGCGGAAGATTGGAACCGACGCCCATGAAATCGCCCGGACTCATTCGGCATCAAAACTGATCGAGCGAGAAGGTGTCCGTGATGGCGATGCCGCTGCTTCAGCCGTGCCAGAACCAAGCTCCCCCGTCATCTTCTGTTTGATGAACGCAATCGGCATCTGCGTTCGTCGCCGACGTCCATAGGCGTAGTCACCGAAACAAGGTTGGTCACGCAGCCCACCCTCAGCGGCACTGCAGATGCGTTTATCGAGATCGCGCTCAGAGCGATGCTTGCGATATTTGCACGTCGCTCGAATCTGTAGCAAAAGCCGATGCCCAGCTTACTTGCATACGGCAGTTCGATTAGCGGGTTCGTTGAAGGACAACCAAGGTCATGTCGTCGCGATCATCCGAATCCATGTGATCCAAGACGGCCTGTTCGATGCGGTCCCTGATCGCGTGTGCGTCTCCTCCAGCGGCTACTTCGCGGCGGATCGATTCCACACCAAATAGTTCGAACTCTCGATTCGATGCCTCGGCCACTCCGTCGGTGTAGAGCACGACAGTGTCACCATCCTGCAGCCCTACCTGGGCGACTTCATAGTCCATGTTGGTGCCAATTGCGAGCGGCAATCCCATTTCATCAAAACCAACCAACTCAGTCGTTGACGTCATCGCTCGAAGCACGACAGGTTCGGAATGACCTGCGTTGACAAGTTGCAGTGTCTGACCGTTCGCGGAAACGACCAGCACAATCAACGTCATGAATCGCGAATCATCTTTTCGGAAAAGGCGATCGTTGAGCAATTCCATCGCTTTTGCGAAATCCGCTTCCTGATGCAAACAGGAATCCAAGTGTGACGTAAACTCGGCATGCCAATTGGGTGGAGCCGGAGCGAAGCCAATTAAATCACCAACGACAATTGCGAATCGGTCTTGGGGGAGTGAAATAAAATTGAGGTAGTCGCAACTTCTTTCTCCGAGAGGACTGTAAAAGAAGGCCAGTTGGAACCCTGGAATCGACGGTGGTTCCTGCGGTATGTCCATTGGCGCTCGTCCCTCGATGAATCGGTTTCCCGGATGGTGTGCTGGAAACCAGTGCTCCGTCCTGATTTTACTTTAGGGGGGGCTCCGACCGCAGGGCTAGCGCCCTGCCGCTAAAATCGCAGTGGAACGGCGCGAGCGGGCTGTCGATTTAAGCCCGCACGCGTAAGCAAGGGGCAGCGCGGCGTCCCTCGCTCACGCGTCGCGCCTGGCATGATCACGTTGATTTCGGAACATCGACTAAATTGACAACCCGCGAGCCGTCCGGTCTCACCCCAAGTATAGACGTTGACGGAGCACCAGGCTCAAATTCGATTTCTTCGTCGCCCTAACGCAGGCTTCGCGTGTACTGGAAACGCAACGCTCCGTCGTATTGGCGGTCGTTGGAGCTGAGCGGAAAGGCGTAGGCGGCGGTCAGGTTGGTGTGAAGTCCGAATTCGAAGGTCGTGGCCAGGACGGCGCTGGTGATACTGGTGCTGCCGCTGAAGTTTCCGACTTGCAGGTTGCCCGCTGAGACCGCTCCGGCGTCGTCCAGGGAACTGGTCTGGTGCAGTTCGAAGGTCGGGATGATGGCGGTCAGGTAATCGGCCTGGTCGTTGCGGTAGGCGAAGCAGCCGACGGCAAGATCCGCAAACAGGTAGCTGGGATCGCTGATCGATCCGGCTTGCTGCAGCCCGTTGCCATCGGGGTTCAAGTACACGGCGTTGTCGCTGGTGGCAAAGCTGAATTGCGTGAATCCCTGCGCGAACCATTTGTCGCCGGGCATGTACAGTCCTCCCAAGAACGGTTGGATCTGGACGGAGTCGTTGGCGACTCGCAGCAGTGGGCTGCCGTTGCTCAGGTTGATCTCGATGGATTCCGCGCTCGGCAGGGCCAGACCGAGGCCACCGGAGATGGCGTAGTTGTTGGTTTTAAGCAGCAACGCCTTGAAGTACATCATCACGTTGCCGACCTCGGCGTCCGAGTTGGTGGACAGACTCCTTCCATCTGCCGTGACATTCGTGGCCGCGTCCGCCACAAAGGGGAGCCGCACCTCGAAGGAGAAAAGTTGATTCAGGAACGACTTTTCGAAGCCGGGCGTAAAACGGCTCAATCCTCCGCCACCGTAGGCGACATCGCCAATGTAGCTGTAGCGGAAGAACACACGGTCCTGCGGCAGCACGCTTCCACCTTCGGCGATCTTCAGCGAGCCCACGCTTCCGTTGGCCGCATCGGCGATCGCGGTGTCGATGTTGATGACATGATCGTAAAAATAGTATGCGTCCAGGTCCTCACCGCCGTTGAGCGTGTCGCCTCCGCCTTGAATCATCGCCCCCGAGGCCGATGAGTTGTAGACGGTGGTTCCGGCGACGGTGTTTCGTGCTTGGAAGACCGAGTCGACCGCGGCGGCGTAGGTTCCACTCGGCGTTTGCAGCAAGATAATGTCATAGCCCTGTGGCGTGGCAGCCAGCTGGGACTGGATTTGCGAGATCGTGTCACTCGTCGTCAGTGATGCGTTGCCGGAGATCGTGCCGGCCAGTGTGACGCCGGGAAGTGGGTCGCCGGAGCGGAACAGCGATTGAGCCTGCTGAACGGACATCAACGACGTCGCGAAAATGCCGACCGGTCCGGGCTCGGAGATCGACAGGGTGCTGTTTCCCGGAGGCAACGTCGCGGGCGCGTCCAGGTCGTCGGCGTAGACGAACAAGCGGTCAAAGGACGCGCTGCCGCGAGCGCGAAAGTTGCTGCCGCCGAAGAAATCCCCGACCATCGCGGGGACTCGATCGCGAAGAGACGGGCGAGTTTCACTGCCATCGCCAGCATCGACGCTTGTCGTTGCAAGTTGGAAGCAGCAAATCACCCAAAGCAGTAACCAATTACTTAAAACTTTCACCGATCGCTCCTCAGCAAGAAAACAGACACCACCCTGCGGGGAGGTATCGGCCGCCCAGTCGGACCGATCAAAGCGGTTGTCCGGCCTGCTGGGCAAGAATATCCAGAACGAACGGATCAATCGGAATAACCGGCAGAGTTTCCCAATTGCTTGCATGAATCGCGTCATTCGCGGTGCTCGGTAGCGGAACTCGTCAAGAGTTTCGGCCACCGCGAATCTCAGGGAGCGGCGGAAATGGCAGAAAAATCGCGGGCAGAAAAATGGGAGCGGAGGGTAGGGGGGAGACAGGAAAATGGATGACAAGAAAATGAGGTGTGGAGAACGAATTGACCTGAGCAGGTGCACTGGCCGCAGGCGTGGACTCCTTGTTCTCGAAGATCCTCCCCAGATTTTCTTGTCATCTATTTTCTTGTCTCACTTTCGGTTCCTTCGTTCGTCGCGGCGGGACCAAATTGTCCTGCCAACCGCCTCCTTTTCTACGGCTGCGGCGACTGCAGATTCACGATCAACTTGCGTCGATTCTCGGTTCGTTAGATCTTCGTGGGTCTGGATAGCCGCGCTGCATCGCAAATTTGACAAGCCGAAGTTCGCTGCGAATCAGGCAGGCACACTGAACGGTCTCGGACCAGACTTCCGCGTTACAGGTTGTTTTCTGAGGAGCACAGAAGATCGTTGTCCCCGGAGGCAGGTGTGCCTTCGCCATCATCCAGGCACGTGACATATGCCAATCGCTGGTGATCAACGCGACCGAGCAGGGCTGGGAGTGGTCGTGTCGCGATCGAATGATATTGGCACACTCGAGCACGTTCTGCTGCGTCGTCCTGGAAGTCTCTTCCAGTAAGAGTCGCGCGGACGAGATACCCGCATCAAGTGCCATGGCCTCCATGCCTTCCTCCTCGGTCCGGCCGGACGTGCCCGTCATACCACCGGACAGAATCAGCGCGCCGATTTGTTCCCTGCGAACCAATTCGATCGCACCGCGAATCCGAAACTCCATCTCGGACCGAAAGTCACACCCAAAGACGATTCCAAAGTCCGAAAACTGAAACAGATCTGCGGAGCGGAAGACATCACGTTCACCAAGTTCATTCATGCCCAGCTCTCACCGAATTGTAGTTGCAATCACGCCGCATTGCCCGCGTACAGGGCGGAATTGAGTCCTGGTACCTTTTTCTTCTCTACCAGGGTGGCGAGACTGAACCATCCATGCTGACGGAGACGTGCCTCCGCAGCCGACAAGCCATTGGACTTTGAGTCGCAAAAAAGTTACCGTAAGGTAATGCCGCTAAGCGTACCCGCGCATCTCGCCAAGGCGAGCAAAATCAGGTTCGGCCATGACAGTGCTTTTCTTCTTCGTTTCTTCTTTTAAACCTCTGTCCCCCTTATGCCTCTTGGAGGTTCAGGAGTCAATTACCACCGCTAGGCACTCGGCAACGTCACGTTCTAGCAGTGCAGTCAATGCTGCGATGCCACCGACAACAATCTGCCCCTGTGACGCGCTGACTCCTTCGATTGTGGAGATTGCAGCGGTTCTAGTCGTTACATCTCCAAATACAAAGCCAGTGCGCCCGACCATTCCTGATAAGCCTCTCAACGCAAGCCCGGCTTTGAAAAACGCGAATCCAGCTACCGCCCCGACTGTCGCACCTTTGACGGTATAGGACGCGGATCGCACCACCATTTCGCCAAAACTGTCGGTTTGCTTGCACGTAGAATTCACTACTAGGCTGGCAGAAAAGCTCAGAGCACCGACTGCAATGGCTCCTACAAGTGCCGCCTTAGCCGCCAACGATATGTTGCCAGATGGATCTGTTGCATTAAGCGGCGAGTTTCCAACATACCGATACAAGTTCGTGTCGAGTGATCGGAAGCCGAACTGATCGGCTGTTATGAAGGACCCCGTCGACGCGTTCAAGACTCTAGCGCGAAAATAGTAGTCTCCTGTGTTCATGTCCAATTCACGCCCAGTAAACGTAAAGCGATCGAAAAATTCTGGATCGAGGGAAGTATTGATCTTTCCAAACGCTTCATAGGCAATGTGACGCAGAGGCGTGAATTGCGATACTTGGTCCCTCGTACTTCCAATGCGATCTGCCAGGTACCAGTCAATCTCGATACCCTGTCTCATTCTCGCAAGGTTGTGGTCGATTCGATTTCCCTGCAGGTATCGGTTCACTGCGAGTTCTGCCGTGTCAAGATCGGCCCATGTATGATCGCGATCGAAGACGATATACTCCGATTCCGCGACCTCCTGGCCTTCCCCATCAAAATCTGCCGTTCTTGCGAGACGTCTGCCCAACGCATCGTAGGTGTACTCAACGCTCTGCGTCAGGATAGCTCCGGCAGCGGGATTCCTAGGGTCACCCGGATCAGTGCTCCAGTCGTCGACGCGCACCAAGCGATTGCGGTGATCGTAAATGAAGGTGCGAACCGTACCGCTTGGGTCGTCTGAGCCGTCGGGCAGGATCGGAACTCGCTTGATCTGGTTTCCTTCCCCATCGTATTCGTAGCGGTAAATGCCGTCGCTTTGGAGCTGATTCGCCGGGCCAGTGATGTAGGTCCGCTGATCGTTACCGACTGCGGACGTGAGGCGGTTGCCATTGAGGTCGTAGACGTAGATCTCGTCTGCTTGCGTGTCGAAGTCGGCGGAGGTGAGTTGACCTGTTAGGTCGTAGGCGTAGGTGATGCTCTGCGCGTATTGCTGGTCTTGGTGCGTGCGATCTTCGGTCGTGAGCAATCCGCTGAAGTCGTAGTCGTAGTCATATCCGGCGAGCAATTCATCCACTGAATTACGGTGGATGAGGTCGTCAGAGCGGCCGACAGTGTCGTAGGTTCGCTCGGTACGACCGACGAGTGTGTTGGCATCGAGATCCGCGTAGCGGCGGACTTCTTTTTCGCGACCCGCTGCGTTGTAGAAGAAGTCGACTCGGGCGGGATCGACGTCGGGGTCTTCGCCGGTGGGGACGTCGGCGTCGTACCATTTGCGGATCCAAAGGCGGTTCCGTGAATCGTATTCGGATTCGACCGTGACTCCCGCATCGTCGTAAGTTTTGGTGACGTTGCCTTGCGGATCGTATTCGTAGTTCAGGATCACACGCGGGACGTCGCGGTCGTCCAACGGGTTGTTGTCGACCGACGTCAGGCGATTCAGCACGTCGTAGGTGTGCAAATATCGGCTGTTGGAGTCACTCGCGGTCAGCATGTTGCCAAGGGTGTCGTAGGTGAAGTTGACCGTTTCCACCAACGCGTTCGGATCGGTCGCATGATCCGGAGCGTTGTTCCAGCGTTCCTCTTCGAGTCTGCCAGCGTGGTCGTATTCGAATTCCCGGCTGCGGGCGTTGCGGTCGATCGTCTTAACCTGGTTGCCTTCGGCGTCGTAACAAGTCAGCCGGATATGATCGGCAGCGGTGTTGGTCTCGCAAGAGGCACCGCTGGGGTCGTCGTAAAGCGGATCTCGCGGGTCGGATGGATTCGCGGGGGAAACCGGAACGATCGGGGCGATGCGATCCAGCAGTTCGTCGTTGGAAATGCCCTGCAAACTGGCGTCGGCCTCGACGATGTCGACCCAGTAGAACGGATCGCGTTCTTCGACCACTCGGTTCAGTTCGTCGTAGACCCAAGTCGTGATGTTGCCGACAGGGTCTTGCAGCAACACACGATTGCCCTGGGCGTCGTAGCGGAATTCGACCACTCCGCGCGGATCGCCGTTTTTGCCTTCGAAACGGTTGGTCGTCGGATTCCACCACGCCTCCGCATCGATCTGCCGGATCAGCCGGTCGTTTTGGTCGTACTCGAAGTCGGTGATGCGGCTGAAGCGATCATCGACGGGTGTCGCGGGCGATTCGGTCAGATTGCCGCTTCCGTCGAGCGACTGGGGACTGATAATGATCTCCCAATCAAGCAAGTGCTCATCGTAGAACCTCCGCACGATCGTCGGCGGATGATTCGCGTCGCCATCGACGCCGGTCTTTTCCTCCATCACTCGTCCAGCCGAGTCGTACTTCGTCTCCCGCTGTTCGACGAGCGTCCCGTCGGCCTCGTAGGAGGCTTCGCGTGTGACCTGGCCGAATTGGTTGTAGTCAAATGTCTGGTACGTTCCGTCCGGATGTGTCACTGTCGACGGCGAGCCACACGGGCAGGCATTCGTGTAGTCAAACGTCGTTGTGTTGCCGTTGAAATCGGTAAACGTTTGGCGGCGGCCTTCGCCGTCGTAGGTGAACGTCGACGAGTTTCCTTCGGCATTGGTGATCTTCGTCAGGTTGCCGCGGGAGTCATAGTTGAAAACCGTCGTCGCACCGAGCGCGTTTTTAATCGATTTGACTCGGTTGCCGCGATCGTAGGTGAACTCCGTGACGATCGGCTCGTCGAACGGATCCGACTCGGTCCCGAGTTCGACGATCTTGCGAACGTTCCCACGGGCATCGTATTCGCGTTCCGTGACAAACCCCCGGCGATCGATGATGCGGGTTTCGAGATCGGGATTCTTCAGGTCGCCGTACTCACGGAAGGTCACATTGCCCAGCGGATCCTTTTCCTCCAAGACGTTGCCACGATTGTCGAAAAGCAATTCGGTCGGATTGCCGTTGGCGTCGCGGACCACGCCGAAATTCGCCGAGGTTTCGAAATCGCGATCGTCGATGCGATTTCCCGCTGCATCGACGACGCTCTTGAACTCATAGATGCGGTAGTCGGGATGTTTCTCGTAGACGGCCGTGAGCACGGCGTCGCCCTGCGGATCGAACGCCTGGTCCAGGAAATGCTCGGGCTCGTCTCGATACGTGTACGAGGTAGTGAGTCCTGCGAGGTCCGTCACGCTGCGGAGATCTCCGGCGGCATCGTACTGGTAGACGATCTTGTTGCCTGACGGGTCGACAACTTCCTTGATGCGGCCGCGGTGGTCGCGCACGAAATCGATCGACTGGCCGCTGGAATGTGAAATGCCGTTTTCGGTGAACGTGACAACGTTGCCGTTCAGGTCGGTGATGGTTTGCAGGCCGGAAAACTGGTTGTAGCGATACTTGATTCCCGCGTTCGTGGTCAGGGTATAGACATTCGGGTTGATGCCTTGGCCTAACGCGCCGATGATGCCGCCCCTTGCGACCGTCGGATTGTCGATCGTCAAGGTGTCGTAGACGCCCGAATCGGGAACAAATTCGGCCCGATAGATGCCGCCGAAGAAGCTGGCTGAAACCAAGCGTTCTTCGTAAGTGAATCCGACCCGCTGTCCCGACGGATTGGTGAGATAAATCTTGGATCGCCCGGGAACCAATTTGTCGTTTCCACCATTGAATGCACCTCCGGCGCTGAGTGCGACCGTTTCCAGGATGCGAGGATCCTGGACCCCCAAATTCCATCCGTAACCAAAATCACCTTCATCGGGGGCGTTGTCGGTGTCGTAAACGCGAGTGACTTCGATGGGGATTCCATTGAGCGGCAGGCTGAGGTCCGTCAACTCGATACGGAAGTTTCCGACTTGGACGTTGCCGTCGACGAAGACCATGATCGGTTCGACCCAGCCCGACGCGTTGATGTCGTAGGCGACGACCGCGATCGCGTAAGCATCATTGGTCAGTGCAGACGGATCAAAGACGGCGATCTCGCCATTGACGACAGGCTCCGTTGACTGGTGAAAGACGACCCAATCGGGGTCATCGAGATCGATCGATGTGATTGAAACGCGATCCGCCCGCGCGTAAATGGCCTGGTAGTACCAAAGATTGTCTTCGGGATCTCGGACCGTTCCGATGATCGGGACGGCATTGGTGATCGAATCGCCAAGTTTTGGTTTGGTGATCTCGACGATCGGGCTTCCGGTGTCAGTTGGATCGGTCGTTCCAGGGTGGGGAGGCACACCTTGGCCGCCGATGGTCGGCTGGTTGGTCACTGCGGGATCGACGATGGTCAACGCCGAGATGCTGCGGCCGTCCAGTCCGGCCGCATCTCTTGCGACCGCTTCGAGCGACACTGTGGTGGGGATCGATGTCGCGACCAACTCCGCCGTAAAGTTCTGATCGAGTGCCACACGCGTACCGTCGACGAAAAGTTCGACCTCCGTCACTCCCACGTTGTCCGTGGCGTAGACCTCGACGGTGTAAGCGGACCTCACATCAAGCTGCCCATCGCCAAAGAAGCTGAAGCTGGACGACTTAACGAGAATCGAAACGCTCGGTGGTGTGGTGTCATCCGACACATTGATGGTCCACGTGTCGCTGTCCGTCTGGCCTCGATCATCGGTGACGGTAACCGTGACGAACGCGGAGTCGCCAGTGAAGCTGCTTGTGTCCCAAAGAATGCGGCCCCGCGTATCGATCGTCATTCCCTGAGGCGTGTTATCGTCGAGGCTCCATGCGAGCGGTCCGCCTTCGGGATCGTTCGCGCCGACTGTGTAGCGATAAGTCGCACCGCGAGTCACCGAGATGACGTGAGTTGAGGTGATCTCCGGCGGTTCGTTCTCAGCGACCGACAGGACGTAGCCCTGAGTCGAAACGGCACCATGTTCGTCGGTTGCGGTCACGGTGATCAGGGGAGCCCCCACGTCGTTGATCGTGGGCGTCCAGGTGATCAGGCCATCGTTGATTTCCATCCCGGCGGGAACGTTGGTTCCGAGACCATAAGTGACGGTATCCCCATCCGGGTCAATCGCACTGACCTGGTACTGGTACAACGCGTCGACTTCGGCACCGTAAACCGGCGTGGAGCGGAAGATCGGGGCGCGGTTACCCTTTTTCGGTCCGTCGGGGTTGCCGGGATCCACGGGGTCGTTGGAGTTGCTGACGACGACCGTGTAACGCTGTGTGCCGGTGTTGATGTCGTCGCTGACTTCGATGACGACGTTGTGGGAGCCGAGTTGGGTGTTGGTCGGCGTCCAGCGGATCAGTCCCGAATCGCGATCGATCGACATGTTGTCCGGAGCAGTCGTGAGTGACCAAGTGAGTTTATCGTCTTCAAAGTCGTCGGCTCGGACTGGATACAGGTAAGTCCGATCGGTCAGGCCGACGGTGGGCGGAATCGAGACGATAGCGGGGGCCAGGTTGTTGCAACCGACGTGGATCGAATAACGCTGCGTGTAGGAAGCGAGGAATGGATCCGAAGCGGTGACCGCAACGATGTGCGTGCCGATTTGCTGGTCATCGGGAGTCCAGCGAATCTTGCCGGTGCGGCCGTCGATGGACATACCGCGTGGTGCGGCGGTCAATTCCCACCGGAGGGAGTCACCATCGGGATCATTGGCGACCGGATCGTAGGAGTAGGGGAGATTGATCACGGACGCGACGCCCGGAACCGAAGTGATGATCGGCCGCCCGTTGGCATCGATCGAAGCGACGGACAATGAGATCGGTTGCCGGGCTTCTCCGCCACGGCCGTCGGTCACGATGACATCGAACGAAACGGACTTTGGCGCGTCCGCAGGCGGAGTCCACGAGACAAAGCCTTTTTCGGTGACCGTCATGTTTGCCGGCGATCCATCCAGGCTGTACGCCAATGAGTCGCCGTTGGCATCAAAGGCATCGATCGGGTAGACCCACTCGATGCCGAATCGTGCTTTACGGCGAGGTTTCGAACGAATTTCGGGGTCGACATTTCCGGACGCCGGATCGTTCACGGCAATCGACCAGGACTGACGGTCCTCCGCGCCTTGTTCATCCGAAACAATCAGCGTGACGTCCGCACTGGTGCCCGCATCGTCTGCCGGAACGCCCCAAGAGACCGCGTAGTACACATCGACTTGCTGGCCCGTGGAGTTTTTGATCGAGACCAGTTCCAGCGTCATTCCAACCGGATGGCCATCAGCGAGGCGATAACTGAGTTCGTCGCCATCGGAAGCGAGGTCCGGATCCTGGACACGGATTGGGTACGAATATATGGCTCCAGCAAGTGTAGCCTCGGGAGGAAGCGACGTGATCACCGGAGCAGTGTTCGGCGTGGTGACGGTGATCGTGAAGGGTTGCAAATCTGTCCCGCCGTTTCCATCCGACACCGCAAGCAGAACGTTATGATCGCCCTGTTGATCTTCTTTGGGCACCCAGACCACGGTCCCCAACGTCGGGTGCACCGTCATCCCATCGGGAGCCGTCAAAAGTGAATACGTCAACGTATCATTTTCCGGATCCGACGCGTCCACGTCATAGCGATAGAGGTCGAAAAAGGCGACGGATTCAAAGGGAGTCGAATCAAACGTAGGTGGTCGATTGTTCGCCGAATCGATTTGCCGATTTACAAATTCCATCCCGGAGATCGTTCGATTCTTTGGTAGCGTTACGGTGTAGCCCAGCGGTGTGCGGTTTCGTTCAACGATCAGGCCGTTGCCATAGTTCGCATCGATCGGTTCCGATGAAATGATCGCACCAGTTACGGGATCAAGTTCGACGAGTTGCGAAACGCCGGCGGTATCAAAAGGGACCCCATACAGACGACCATCCGAATCGAAGTCCAGCGCGAACATCCGGTTAGCGTCACCGACACGCGTGACTGCCTCGCCCGTGTTGATGTTGATGGTGAACAGCGAGTTGGTCTCAACGTCGGTTGCGAAGAGTTTGCCGCTGGGGCTGGCGGCAAGTCCTTCGACGTTCGTATACCCGTCACCGAAGATTCCGATCGGATGTGACGTCATCGTTTCCATGTCGATGATGGCAAGCCGTTCGGCGGCATGATCAAAATTGGTGCTGACTGCGGCGTAGAGAGTCTCGCCGACGAACGCTAGCCCTTCGATATGGCTGACACCGGTGACCGATCCCAAGTCGACGACGTCACCTGAGAATGGATCGATTTGGACAAGGAACCTCTCCAGCGAAAGGTCCGCAGGATCTCCCGTGACGGCGAGGAACTGTCCGTCCGGCAGACGTTCCAATGCTTCGTAAATGTTGGACGATTCGCTGTAGAGGATCTCGTCAGCTACTGCGTTGGCTTGGACTTTGAGCAACTGCCCGGGTGTGCGTTCGCCGCTGGCAACCCAAAACTCCGGCGGCGGATTCTGTCCAGGAAAGGTCTGTGCCCATCCCGGCGGAATCTCCTCACGGACATAGTACGTTCCCCCGGGCAAACCCGAGAACGCGTAGTTGCCGTTCTCGTCTGTGACTTCGAAGCGTTCGCCGATGTCTCGAATACCGTTTTGATTTTGGTCGAGGTAGATCGTCCATCCAGCTGGGCTCGGATTGTTGATCAAGCGAACGTTGTCGACGCCAGATACGTCTGGAGGATTGGTGTTGTTACCAAAAAGCTCACCTGCGATCGCCAGACGATCGACGTCGGCCAGAATTTCTGACCAAGTGCCTGATGTGATGGTCCATTCGCTCTCTTGAATAGGAACGATTTGTTGAATCCAAGGAGTTACTCCCGTCGGCGTATCACCTGTCCAATTCGCTGAACCGCCAGGGCCCGAGATACTGACCGAGTAAGGGTGAGTGTTGATCACGCTGCCACCAACAGCGAAGACTCTTTGTTCGTAGGTCAAAACTCCCCTGTTGTCGAGTTCGCTCCAATCTCCAAGGAAGGATGCTGACGCAATGAACTGGGAACCAGGGTTCAATATATCAGTGAATCGAATGTGGCCTCCTTCGTTACCGCCACTATCGTGCCACGAAAAATTTGCTTCTTGATTCTCACTAAGAGTCCATCCTGCAGGCCCGTCATCAAACGTGGATTCGGCAACTGTAATGCCCTCAATGAACTTCGTCCCGCGAATCTCGCCGCTACCAACATCACGAATTTCAATGTCAAACCTCTGCTCATCGTATCCGCCTCGTCCATCGGTGACGCTAACGGTGACTTGATGAATTGGCTCGGGAGCAAAGAAAACCCGCAAATAGTCGATGAAGTAGCTTTCGAGCCGCCCAGCACTCACGGGGCTCTGATCACTCACGCGACCTCCCAAGAAATCGAAATTCAAAAGTCCGTCAAGGTTAAATGAGTCCAGCTGAGCTGCTGTCAAAGCAAAAGAAATCAGACGTGTTCCAAACGGGCCATCATCAATGGCGTCAAACGCAGCATTGACTTCAAGATCTTCAATGAAAAGTCGGTCATCAAATTCAATCAACGCCTCGTTGCCATCTTGGATTCCACCGATTGCTAGTTCGACCGTCACGGATTGAGCGCGACTCTGGATGAAAGACAGGTCGTTCTCCCAAGAAATGTCGTTTAATACATCATCTCCCGAGACGGAGGTACGCAGGTCTCGGTCGGTATACGGTGGATCGTCGGTATCTCGATTGTCGAAATCAATTGCGGGGGTTGGCTCACCGATGCTGCCGGTACCGAAGCCGAAAAAGTCTTCATCCCCAATTGTGACGGTTATCAGATCCGGCACTGAAACATTCCACTCGACGAATCCGGTTTCCGGATCAATCGTCATGCCAGTTGGCCCGTCAACGAGACCATAGGTGAGCGTGTCTTCATCCGGGTCGATTGCGTCTACATCGTACTCGTAGACATTTTCGTTGGGTGTGAACGTCCAACTGACGATTTCATGGATCGAGAAGCGGGTACCGTTTCCTGCTGAAAATCCGACAAATGCTCGGCCGCGGTCATCAACCAACGACGTGCCGAGAATGTTCTCAAGATCAACGTCAAGATCGATCAGCGGGGAGATCGATCCTTCGACAAACAATTTCAAGTTCCCTGGAACATATTCGATTCGGGCCTGGTGAATCTGTCCGTCATCGATATTAAACGGGGGCGTCACATTTGCCAGCGCGTAGGTGTGCGACGAGTTATTGGGTTCACGCCCGGCTGAGATGACCGAGATATGGTTGTCACTGGGGTCGAAGATGCCGAATCCCGAACCATTATTGAATGTGTCAAACTCAATCGCTAGAGAGTTTGCGATTTGTCCATATCCAAGATTTCCTCCTGTTCCTCCGCTTGAAGAAGCACTGTCGTTTTGAATGACAAAAGCAAAGCCGTCTGGCCCGGGATCGACTCGAAACTCAAATTCGCTAACAAAACCGTTTCTGACACTTACCCGTTCGGATGAAAACGCAGATCCTTCCGTTCCGAACTCTCCGCGAACGAGGCGCAGTCGTTGGTCAACCGTCGTCGCTCTGCCATTGAGCGTTAGCCCATTTGTATTGGTGAAATCATCGAAATCAAAAGACGGAGAAACAACAGACGCATTAATCGGCGTCGAGATAATCGTCGGCGGTTTGTTCTCCGGATCTGGATGGACGCAGATTGTGAACTCTTGGTTCGCAACACCACCGCGGCCGTCGATTGCGGCCACGAGAACGCTGTGTTCGTTGCCCGCCAGACCCCGTGTTGATTGCTGTGGTGTTATTCGCAAAATCCGATCCGCCACTCCCTGGGATAGATAAAGAGCACCATCGGGTCCGAAGCGAAGGTCGGAAACCCGATCGGTAAATCCGCTGCCGATAACGGTCATCGCCCCATCAGAGCCCATTCGCAGCAACTGATCCGTGTCGTTGTTGACCAGATACAAATCGGTTCCCCAGACTCCACCGGGTCCAAAGGCGATCGGAGGTGCGAAACCTAGATTTACTGCATACTGTCCATCCAACAGCGTGCCATCGGAGTCGTACAGACGAAGCGAACCGTCTTCGTTGCTGATGACGAACCGGTTTAGCGGATCAACCGCAATCGCAAATGTCGGTCCTGGAACGGACGCGAGCACGCTGGGCTCGTCACCTGTACTGACCATGATATTGGACGTGCCGTGCGCCAGGAAAAGTAGACGCCCCGCGTTGTCGAACGTCATGCTGTCGACGTTGTTGATGGAATCCGATGGACCAAAGACCATGGCAACCGTCCCATCCGGATGCACCGCGGTGATCGAACCGGGGAGGCCGCCGACAAGTACCGATCCCGGCACTCCGGAGATCAGTCCGGTGCGATCAAAGGCCACTGCATCCGGATCGGATATCGGAGCTTCGCCATACTCTGTTGCCAAGTCCCCGCCTTTGGCGATTCGACGGATCTTTTCCGGCGAAGTCTCGCTGCCGGGATTGCCACCGTTTCCGACATACAAGTTGCCCAGCGAGTCAAAAGCTAATTCATTGGGCTCGTTGATATCAGCATGAATTGAGACGGCAAATCCAGGTGCAACAGGCAACGAAGGATTCTGCGTGGGAAGCGACTCATCACGCAAATCATCCTCGGACGGCGCCCAGGTGATCAGCCCCGATGCCGGATTGATCTGCATCCCGTCCGGGCCGTCAAGTAGTGTGTACTGAATCGGATCAAAATCGGGGTCGATCGCGTCGACGTCATAGCGGTAGGACGGCGCGGTTTTCGGTGTGAAAACGTGGCCACTGTAAAATACGTTCTCGACCGAGTAGTTCATGAAGCCAAAACGTCCACCCGCGAAATCAGGATCGTAGATGGTTTCGTCAATGATTACGTTCGCACCATCCTTGATCACGATGCGAAACTGATCTTCTGCTTGCTCAATGACGAAATTGTATGGAATGCCTTGCCATGTCAAAGTGTTTTGATAAAGCGTTTGTGGACCGTTGAAGAGATCGTTGTCAAAGTTATGCCCATTAACAGTAAAACTGCCGTCAAACTTTCGGATTCGCATCCCCGGTTGCGCGTTTTGGTTGAAGCCGCTATTGGACCAATGGAATGTATAAAAGGTATCCCTGTCCCTGAATCCAAACACAAATCCGATTCCATCATCGTCAACGACTGGTGTGACCTGAAATGTTCCTTCGATCCGGCTGTTGAGTGGGATTTCTTCATCAAAGAGGAAGAATGATGGGTCTGAGTTTTCCGTTTGGAAAACCGAACCGTCGGGCCGGACATCCCAGATGGCCTTGCCGTCCGATGGAGTCCGCAAGTAGTCCACCTGGGTCTTGAGGTTGGGATCGAGCGGTTTAGACTCCAGCGAGACCTTTTCAGCAATCGTTGCCGTCGTCACTGGGGTGCTGGTAATAATCGGTGGCCGATTTGGTGGTCCTTCGAGGACTTCTATCGTGAATCGTTGTTCGGCGGTGCCGCCTCGGTCGTCGGTGACGGTGACGACGATGTCGTGGTAGCCGATGTCGCTCGCGGTGGGTTGCCAAACGATCTCCGTCGTGCCTTGGGCGAAGTCCATGCCGACGGGCTTGGTGCTCAAGGTGTAGCTGAGCGGGTCATCGTCGGGGTCGGTCGCCAGGACTTCGTAGCGGTACTCCCGGTCGTATGCCGCTTCGATCTTCGGCAGCGACTCGATGATCGGTGCTTCGTTGAGCTTGCCGTAGAAGACGAGCTCGTAGTCGAATTGCTGACGCGAAGGCGTGTGGAACGTGACCGTGGGTGACGCCGTCGTTTCACCGGCTTCGAGCGTCCCATCGCCGACCGCTTCGGTGTAGTCGTAGTACGGAGTCCCGTCGGGCATGACCCCATCCGCACCGACGACCGAGACGGTTGGGTCACTGATGTTTTTGATGCCGACCAAGAGCGGCACGTCGGTTTCAAAGGTGCCCGTGTTAGTCGTCGCCAAGTTGATCAGCAGCTGATCAGAATCTTCGTTGAATGAAGTATGCCCATACACTGCACCAAATGATCCGGTGATGTCTGAAAAGCGGGAGAGGTCGAAACCAGCGGATGACGACCCGGTGATTTCTAACGAAGCGGAAACCGAATTCTGGAATTCGTCGTAGGCGATGACTTGATAACTGTTTCTCCCAGGACCAACATCGACGAGATGAAATAAGTTTCCGCTTGGATCCAAGACATCGACGGAATCGCCGTTGACGGTCACATGCGAAACAGAACTACCGGCTCGGCGTGAAGTAAATCGCAGGTTATCAAGCCCAAAACCGATTCGCTCAGTTCGGTTGCCCACATAGTCAATTTTAAGCGACCTGATTCGGGCGTTTTCGTCAGCCAGGGAGAAAGAGGAGGCCGCCCCATTGCCAATTGTAGCGGTCGCAGAGTTGACTTCAACCGAAGTGATTTCCTCGCCGGCACTGTCGAAAGCACTAACGCGCCAGGCATCCGCCGGAACGAGATTGCCCGTAACCCGGATTGCAAAACCATTGACGGAACCATGGTCTTCCCTCAGGACCTGCAAATAGTTCTTGCCTGGCCGAAGGTCCCCGAGGTCAATGTTCGCATACTCGTATCGACCCACACCGCCAGCCCCTAGGGCTCCGAACTTGTATTCGCCGTTGAGCCAAACAAAGATTCCGTTATCAACGCCAAAGTTACCTCTCAGGTCTTGAATTCCGCCGGGGCCCCCGTCGATTTCGTAGATGATTGCGGTTTCAGTGTTGACCGGCCAAGAGGTGGGTATCGACCGGAAACTCCAATTATCGTTGAGCGCGGCAGGACCATTTGTGAGCCAATCGCCGAGGATATCGGCCACGGGTGATAGATCTGGTTCTGGTGCATTGTTGATAGTGGGGTCCGAGCTCGTCGGAAAAAGAAACGACGTTCCGTTCAACCGTGATCCGATCGATGCGTTGTAGTATCCAGGCGTCCCGTCGCTTTCAAAAACGGTGAATGAAGACGGATCAGAATCAATATCCAACAATGTCCCAGACACTGCTGAGGTCGGATTCTGGAACTCGAGAACGAGGGAATCCGTTGTTCCATCAACCAACCCGTCATCGGTCAAGAAGAAATCCCCCAATCCCGACGCGTCCGATGGTTCATCAGCGAGTCCATTGAAACCATCGAATCCCGAGCTCGGAGCGCCATACTGACCGAGAATTGGGCTTTCACCACTTTGAAGCAAAAAGGAAACACGATGCGATTCGAGGAACTGATCCGCAATAGGTGTGCCTTCGCTCATCGCACCCGGTATCAGCTCAAACCCTATCGAGTGCTCAACATCTTGGTAGCCCGGGGTTGTGACCTTGCCAGAAAGCAACACAGATGTGCCAGCAGGGAAATCCGTTCCAGGCGATTGCACAGTGAGATCGATCTCCGGTGTACTCGATCTCACTGACACAGCTGACGAAGGAAGATTGGGGCTTGTCAGTGAGAATACGATGGGCTCAACGATTGCCCCGGACGGACGACTTGATTCGATGCGTCGTGAAGCCTCCTGCATCAGTGACAGAATGGCTGGCGAATCGAAATCTTGTGACGATCCGACGAGTTCCATTCTAAGAACGCGAACCGAGGTAAGCTCGTCTCTATCATCGCCGACAAGGCGAAGCGACAAATAGGCATGTGTTCCGTCGGGAATTGCCTCCAAGCCAATCGTCACCGTGGTAACCCCTGCAGAATCAACCGTTTCGGCCGCGTCAGCGACCAATCGCGATAAGGATTCCGTAGCGTTCACGATCGAGTCACGGTCTGGAGAAATCGTCTGGACTAACGAATTTCCGAATTCATCTAAAACAGCGATTTCGAAGGCGTCATTGATGAAATTCTCATCAGATTCATCAAACGACAAATCAGCGTATGATACCCGGAGCACCGTTTCGGCTTCCGGAACAACAAAACCACGCTCCAAAGTCACCAACAATGAATCTCCCTCGGTCATGACGGCACTGCAGCTATCAACGATGACGGAACCGGGATTGTTGGTCCCGCCGTACTCATTCACAGTCCAGTTGTCGAGATTGGAAAAGGCGCAGGAGCCGACACTGACTTGAAAGGTGTCGCTGTCGTCCATGATCGGATCGCCGTCATCGGTCACTCTCACCGTAATCGGATAGACTTCTCCGTCTTGGTCGGCCGTGGGTGTCCAAGTGAATGCTCCGGTTTCCGGATCGATCGAGGCGCCGTCGGGTGCGCCAGCGTCCAGTGAATACGTCAGCGTGTTCAGGGGAGAGTCGGGATCGGTTGCGATCGCGGTGAAGGCGACCGTCTGGCCCAATTCCACCGTCACGTCGTCAATGGTTTCCAGGACGGGCGGTTCGTTGACTTCCAACGCCGAAATCACCACTTCTTGTGAATCGGTCAATTCGGGATTCTGGTTGTCGGAGACTTTTACCTGGATCACGTAGTTCATTGGGGCATCGGTTTCCGATGGTGTCCACGTGAAGACTCCCGAAACCGGATCGATCGATGAGGTCGGCGGGTTGCCGGTCACGCTGAAGGTCAGGTTGTTTGCCGGGATGTCGGGGTCCGATGCCGTGGCGGTGAACGTCAGCGTTGTCTCTTCATCGACTGTCTGATCGGGGATGAAATCCAATACCGGCTGCCGGTTCACTTCTTTGACCGTGATTTCGAAAGAGACGTGATCGGATAAATTCGGTGTTCCGCTGTCCGTCACCGTCACGATGATCGGATACGTCCCCGGCCCGTCGGCCTCGCTCGGCGTCCATGAAAACTCGCCGCTGACCGGATCGATTTGGGCGCCCGCGGGTCCTTGCGTCAGAGTGTATCCCAGCAGGTTGGCCGGGTGATCGACGTCGGTGGCGGTGACTTGCAGCGAGAATGGGACCAGCTCGTCGATGGTTTGATCCACAATCGTTTCGGCATCCGGTGCAACGTTGACCTCACGTGCGACGATCGTGAACGATTCGGTGTTTGTTGCACCGTCCAGGTCCGTGACCACGACGACCACCGCGAAGCTTCCCGGTCCTTGCAGCTCAGTCGGCGTCCAGGAGAGTTCGCCGGTCTGGGAATCGATCTGCATCCCGGCCGGAGAGGACTGCAGTGAATACGCCAGCGAGTCACTCGGCAGGTCGATCTCGGTCGCGGAAGTCGACAACGTCCATTCGGTCAGCTCGTCGACAATCTGGCCTTCGATGGCGTCCATCTCTGGTGCGGAGTTCACCACTGACACCACAAAGGACTGCATGTCGGTCAGCGCTACCGGATCAACGTTGTCGCTGACGATGACCGATAGGTTGTAGTCTTGTCGGGATTGCTGCCCCGTCGGCGTCCAGCTGAATTGTCCGGTTTCCGCATCGATGCTTGCCCCGGCAGGTGCTCCGGCCGCAAGTCGGTACGTCAAACGGTTTTCGGGGATGTCCGGATCGGTCGCCTGTGCCGTGAACTGAACGGGCTCACCGACGCGAACCACAAAGTCGCCGATCGGGGACAAGATCGGCATCTCATTGTCTTCGCTGACGACAACGGTGAATGACTCTTCGTCGAATTTATCACCATCGGAAACACGTACGGCAATGACATAGTCGCCCGGGCCTTGCTCTTCGGTCGGCGTCCAGGTGAACTCGCCCGTGACCGGGTCCAGCGATGCCCCGCTCAGACCCGATTCAATTGAGTAGGTGAGTGTGTTGGCGGGTAAGTCGGGATCGGTCGCGGAAAGCTGAAGCTTGAGCTCCGTCTGCTCTTCGACTTGCTGGTTTTCGACTCGGGCAAGCACCGGTGGTTTGTTCACTTCACGAACGTCGATCGCGAAGGAGGTTTGGTCTCTTTCACCCGCTAGATCTTCGACATGGACGGTGACGTCGTATTGTCCAGGGCCGAATGCTTCCGAGGGTGTCCACTGGATTTTCCCGGTTTGCCCGCTGATCGACATCCCGGTCGGAGCGTCGAGGAGCGTGTAGGCCAAGGTGTCGTTCGGGTTGGGATCGCTTGCGGCGACGTCATATGTGAAGGGCTGTTCTTCGTCGACCGTCTGTCTTGGGATGGAGTCGAGTTGTGGCGGCAAGTTGGAGGGGTACGGCTTCCCGATCGTCACGTCGATCAGAACGTCATCGAAACTTCGATCACCGACCAGATGGGATGGCCAGTTGCGGGCGTGCATTTCCCAACCGATCTGATGCGTTGAATGGTGTTGATCATCCGCCGCGAGCACGTTTGAGTTCGCGCCGCGGACTCGCAAGTGGTTTTCAGGATTGCCTTGGTCGTCAGCCGGCTGCAAAACATAAACACCGAGATGGCTGCCGGCGGGCAGTGTCGTCTCCCAGGCTGACGGTGCGGAACGGAACTTCGAATAAACAACGTGTCGATTGGCCGATTCAAAGACCTTTTCGGCGTATCCAGGATCGGTCGGATGGCGGCCGCCGACTTCACCGGTCGCCGTCTCCACGACGAAGTATCCCAATTCGTTGAACTGCTCGGCGATGAACTCGAATTGAGTGTTTACATCAACGAGTTCCGTTTCGTTTCCCGGGAGCGTCATGAACATGATGCTGGTGAACCCGGCCGGCGCTGAATCGCCTTCACCTTCAGCAATCGTGTAGACCGGACCGGTTCCCGCGTGTCCGATCCCGTTGATCACTCTCAATGCATCGAGCGGCGAGACTGCACCGTCGGCGTTGGTATCGAAGTAGGAGGCTAGTGAATTAGTGCGCGGCCCAAGGCGGTTCTCTCCGGTCGACGCAAGCTTGTTGATCACCCGCAGTGCATCGAGCGGAGAGGCTTGGCCGTCGTTGTTGACATCCAGCGGGCGAGAGGGGTTCTGCCAGTCGGAGGCGAGCAAGAGTCGCTGCTCGAGCTGCTCCATGCGGTGGTGTCGAGTCTTTCGACGGTGGCGAGCTTTCTTGGCGCGTGATTTCGGGGCGAAGCGTGACATGGAGCTGCAAACTCTTTCGGGGGGCACTCTAATCAGTGCCCATTCTTATCCCCCTCCCCCAAAGATGCTACACGCAGCCCCTATTTTCCGAAAAACCGGCCTGCCAACGCCCACGACTTGCCCCACAAAAATTGGAAATACACCCCTGCGGAGTGCCGCCATGCACCACTATCGGGGCAAACCTACGGGCGAGTCGGTGAACACATCGTTGTCAAGTTTCTCACCGCCAATGCGGTTGTTCCAACCTCGTCGACCTGTCGATTCGCGGGCTTCAAGGTTGGGGCAACATCCCGTCGCCAATCCATTCCTCCGCGGAATCCAAACGCCGAAATCCGTCCAGCCGCTGATGTCGTTTCTTTTCTTCCTTCTGCGGGTCCTCGGCGGGTAGTGAATTGTGGACGGATCTGAAAAACTGCAGCTGACAAAACGACCGGATCAGTGTTTCGACGCTGCGTACCAAGGTGACTCCGACCCCAGGAATGGTCCGATGGAAAACCAAAAACTGAAATTCGTCTGGAACGATGGCGGCCGGGCTGCAAGCGGATTCGTTGGGTCTGCGGGGGATTGTGTAGCCCGTGCGATCGCTATCGCAACGGGAAAACCTTATCGCGAAGTCTATGGCGCCCTCGGCGAGATCGCTGGCGAGACCGCCCGCAATGGCGTGATCCAACAATATACACGCCAGTACCTCCAATCACTCGGGTGGCTGCAGTCAGGGTACGAAGGAGAGCTACCCAAGGGCGTCCTGATTGTCCGATTTAAGACAGCGCGGAGCGGCCATCTTGCTTGCGTCGTCGATGGGGAAATCCACGACACATGGGATCCCTTTGAAGATCATGTCCCAATCGAATACTACCGTCACCCGGGAACGGACGGCACTCATCCGACACTCGCGCCGCGGCGGATCTCTGAAGCAGATCCCGGCGATATGACGCATGATCAATACGCCAAGATTTTGCACAGGATCCAAGCGCTACGCAAAACAGCAAGCAACGACGCCAGTACCGAAGGCGAAATTCGCAACGCAGTCCGGATGGCACAGACCTTGATGCTCAAACACAACTTGAGCGAAGCCGATTTAACGGAAACGGAACAGGTCAATGGCACCGAAATGACTCGCAGACGTTGCTATTTGAACGGAAAACGAGCTTGCCGCTGGGAAACACGCCTCGCCAATTACGTTACCACGACCGTCGTCCCCACCGTTCAGCATTACTTCGATCGGCAAGCAAAACGCACCGCCTACTTTTTCTATGGGCCAAGAGACGACGTGGATTATGCCATCGATTTGTACAAGGAGCTGCTGGTCACAATTGCGACATCGGCACGGTTGAATCACGGGGGCTACGCCCGTGGATCGGGCGCATCGTATGCAAAGGGGTACGTCGATGGCTTACCGCGTTTTGATCCAGAATCAATTGATGCGAAGGGCCAGGAAATGATAAGGGCCAGAATGTTGACGATCCGCAGGGAGGCGAAGCTTTGGCTTGAATCGGAGTGCGGAATCTCGCTCTGCACGAAATCCGAATCTTCATCTGGGATGCACGACCCGAATGCATATGCTGCCGGGCAACGCGATGGATCCACCCACTCGGTCAGCGGACGGAGCGGGGTAAAGAGGATCGCCGACCTACGGTGATTGAAGGTCGCAGCCGACGATCCTGGATTCTACATTCGACACCGGTCTTAGATGTCGTTTAGAACGAGCCCGGCTGAATCACCTGATTCATTTGAAGCAGACTTTCGATCGATGAGCCACGATCCGTCTGGCTGGAGCCTGAGCGTTGTGGCACGCTTCGTGGGAGTGTCTTTATTGAAGAAGGTTTCACCCCTTCTTCGATCAAACCTTCAATCGCACTGCCGATTGACTTTGTCATCTCAGCATCTTTCTGATCACTGAAAAAGTTTCCCAAGGCACTCTGCAGATCGAACGTCTTTTTCTCCAGAAGATCGTCGTACTTGTCCGCACTGATTGTTCGCGTTCCCTTAACCAGAACCAGCTTGCCATCGTAGCTAGCAATGAAGGACTCCGTCACGTCGACAGTCGGATCGGATGGAAAACGCGCGGCGAAGGCGTCATCAGACAGAGTGGCGATTTCCAGAATCGCAAGAGTGAGTCTGGAGAGACACTCGAACTGGCTTTCGCTGACAACAACGTATTTTCCGCAGTACTCCGCGTATTTGACACAACAGTCACTAGCCTTCGGTTTCGAGTCGCAAACCTGGAAGAACCTTTGCGGAAGAATTTCCTCGATGTTCTTCTTGTCGTAGAACGTGGCGAAATCAGCCCACCGACTCTCCGTTGTATTTGTTGGGACGCATCCAATCGTGTATTGGTAAACGCACTTCATGAGTGCCAGACGTCTTGTTTCGTTGATGGGTCTTAGTGTCCAGTTTTCCGCAAGTGTTCGCGTTCCGTTAATTCCCGCTGATGCAGTTGCGAGTCTCGTCGGATTCCATAGCAATCCACCGTTGGCGGTATTGGAATGGTTGATAGTTGTTCCTCCACCGCTTGGAACCGCGAACATCGGAGTGCTCCCTTGATTGACAACGAACCTCGCGAGATTGTCAAGAACTTGCTGCTCGTAGATGTCCGCGAGCGTGTTTGTTTGACGATTCACGTTTCGTTGCAATTGTGTGTGGGCGCACCCTGATGCCGAAAGGATCAAGATGCCAATTGTGATAGTCGATAGGCGTGCCATTCTCTCCTCCATGAGAAAATTGATTCCGGAAGCCCCTGCGGAGGGGTGATCGACAGGCTCTGAGTTTCTACTCAAGCGTACCTGAACACACGTCGTAAGTTGGTTGACGCGCTTGCGGGATGTATCGAATTTACCGGAAGATTCGAATGGGGGTTCCGTACGACCAAGCGGTGGAATCCGAGTGAAGTGCCTCAACAAATCTCTCGGCGGTCGAGGACCACCGTTGCGTTCATTTCGTCGGCGACGAATTCATCAAGAAACGCTACGTTTGGGGGCCAAGTACCGACACGACCACTTCCACCAACCAGGAGCCCATCCGTGGTAAACAACGACTCCATGATCGGCCTGATATCCAATGCGTTTCGGGCACGCGGAGAGATTCTAGAATTCGCAGACGAAGTCGATTCGCGTGTAACGGAAATTGACTTCAATGAATTGGAGCGGTTGGCTGCCCGGCTAACCAAATATGAACCTGCGGGCGAAACAAACAGCAATGAAGGCGACTCGAACGCTGCTGCTGCTCGTTTAGAAGCGGAGCAAGAGACGGCAAGGAGGGTCGCAGAAACAGAAGCTTTACAACGGCAAGAGCAGGAGGTCCTTGAGGCATTGTCAACTTTGCCGGCAACGGCTCAGCGAATGGTCGAGATGGCTTGGATTGAATCACATCCGGCGATGCTGCGTGTTGGGGACGGCCCATTTACCCTCAAGGCTATTGATCTTCTCGATCCACCGCACGGTGTATGTCCTTCGCGTTCCGCGGCAAACCAACTGGGGCATTGGATCAACAACCGCCCTGAATTCTTTCGGTCGCTCTCGAAGTCGCCTCGGCCGGAAGATGAACCGGATCAGGTGGATGGCTTCATTGCGGATCCGAAGGTCGAAGAAATTGAGGAGATGTTGCAACAGTTGCAGGAGGCTGCGGAACGTGAGACAGCATCTCATGACTTGGAGACGGTCCTCAATGTGTTGGACGAGAAGCTAGCCGCGGCCAATTCCGATATTCCGCATGAAGTTCTACAGAGGTCAGCGGAACAGCTGGGTTCGTTGTCCGCGCGTCTGAATTCCTTGGTCGTACCAGAATGACGCTTGACGCCAACGGCCCTGGAATGATTCGTCCCCTCATTGGAAACTATCAATGAACGCTACGATCGATCGAACGTTTGTCCGTAATCGCCTTGCCAAGGAAGGCCGCTATGAAGCCGGCCAATTCTATCGGGAACAAACAAGGCTGCGGTTGCGCGGCCAGAGAATGACGCGTGCCAAAGCCACTGAGGAGGCGTGGCGCCGGACCGAAGGGCGATTTCCGCCGTTGACTCGGAGTCAGGTTGAGATTCGCCCAGCAGTAGCTCTGCTCGCGATCGCCGAGCGTCGACCCGCAGGCACACGCGAAGAGTTCGCAAGTGTTTGGCGCCGAACGTGGCAGGCAGTTGCAATGATACGGGCTCTCGCTACCAAAGACGCTCAGGCAACCGCCTTTGTCCTCCAGGCGTGCACGGAAGGGGAACAGCGACAGTTGCTTGCTGCCGATCCCTACGATGTCGTTGACGTGAGCGATTTCGTCCGAGAAGCGTCTCATCTTCAAGATGACCATCCGCAATCGGCAGACCTTCTGCGTTCACTGGCCACGTTACTCGAGCAAATCGACGCGAACCTATCCCCAGGCCGCGTGTTGAAGTTAATCGGGTGACCATCACCACCGAGCGAGAATCTGTAAACCTGCCCCACTCCCACTTGCCATGGACGCATCCGAAAAGCGAACCATCATGCAACGCCTTCGAGCGAAGAACGTCTGGGAGGAGGCCAACCAGTACCGAGAGCAAGTTCGCCAAAGCCTGCGGAGAAGAAAAGTGCCACGAAGGGAAGCCAACGAACGAGCGTGGCTTCGCACGAAGTACAAGTACCTCGGCGTGGCCCATAACAGTGATGGGCATTCTTGAAAGCGATACTCATCGCCCAAAACCCTGAAATTGTAATTAACGCCGGACAAGACGCTCGGCAGACCACGATCGGGAGGCGGACGGGAAACCCCGCGATGTCTACGCTGACGCCTAAAGGCCCCGTTTGCCATCGGTGAGTAGTTCACAGGCCTGCTAACGCACGAGAGGGCCTGCTAACACACGAGAGCAGGAGACGAGACCATGCGACCACTCCGAGCCATGGCTGGCGACGAGGCGATCCCCGTGAACCGGGGGCGGACGGGTGAAGGTAGTCTTTCCCGCAAGCCTGGATCCCCGTAAGCGACGAGGGTGCGTTTCATTTATGCAGTCGTCCCGCCTGCGGGCGCGCACGCGAGTATAACGATGACCTGCCACGGACGAAAACGCAAACGCATACTTAACGCTCGGCGCGACGACTGAGAGATGAAAGAAAAAGGAAAAGCCTGGGCCACAAGCTCCATAGGGCGACGGAGTCGTAAAGCACTTCAGTCTGAAGCCGAGTCCCGGGCCCCAGTCCCACGCCAATGCGGTCGTGTCACTGAAGAAGATGTGGCGACAACAGCATCAAAACTCGAAGCCGCGGGCAGTGTTCCTGCAATATTGGACCATGAAGGGAATTTGCACGAATGCGTGGGCCAACATCGACAACGGGGCTGCTGAACCATGACACTCAACCAATGACGAGTCGACTACCGCGAAACCCTTCGATCGTGGTTGATTCGATCAATCCAATACCGCAATGAACGCCAATGGTTGCAATGGGCGTTGCACGTCTGTATGCTGAAAACGCAACGCGAGACGGGTTTTTCCTCGCGAAAACCGCATTTTCTGAAGGTCGAAATGCCCCTCTGGGGGTGCAGAGGTCGCAAGTTCGAATCTTGTCATCCCGACTACCCGAAAACCCCGTAAAACCTAGCGTTTTGCGGGGTTTTGTCGTTTCGGGGTCGGCCGCTTTGGCCTCGGCTGAATGGTCAGCAATGGACCCTGATTTACCCTGGCTTCCTGTTTTAGGTGCAACCAGTGTGTCGATGCCCGCCGCTTTCAAATCGCGGTCCAGAATCCGCAGGATGCCCGCAGGGACCACGAACACCTTGTCGCCCGGTTCGCGTCCCTTGATCCATTCTCGCAAGTCAGCGGCCAAGTCCGACCGCAGCGGCACCGTCGAGCCTTTCCGGCTTTTCTCGTTGCTGTGACGCAAGGAAACGAACGGAACATCGCCGAACGAAAGGTCGCGACATTCCAGCGTCCGAAGTTCGTTCGCCCGCAGACCGGTCAAAACCAGCGTCTTGTAAATCAGTGCCCTTTCCCGCCCGAGCCGTTGCAATTTCGGGACCCGGTGTTCGGCGACTTTCGCGACCGGCAACCCTTCGTTCGGACCGGTGCGAACCGTCATTGCCTCGGTCAGTGGTCGCTGGCGTGCTGCGTCCAGCAACCGCGTCAATTCCGCGACTTTATCGGCTTGGGTCTTCAACTCATCCAGAACAGCCATCGCCGCTTGCTTGTCCCGGCAACCTGTTGCAACTTCTCGCACCACGCCTTCGCCATCGCGGTACTCTGCGGTCCACTTTGACGCAAGAACCTTGATCCGCGGTTCGCCACTCTTCGCACGTGTGAGTGCGGCGGCTTGCAACTTACCGGAAAGGTCACGCCACTGCGCAAACTCGACACCCTTGCGGGCTGTCGCTTCCGATTCGGGCGACTTCCGTCGTCGCAATCAGATACGCCGCTCGCAATTCGCCGGCGGCCTTTTCGAGGTCGTCTCCGTTCGGCTCAATCAGGCAACCGATCCAGGGCGAATCAGGCTTGGCGGCGGAATCCACAATGCGCCCGTGTTGGCCGGCTACCGCTTCCAAAATCATCATTGTTCCTTCTGCGCGAGAGTCCGCCAAGAGAACGAATCCCAGCAGTGAAATGGTTGCAAAAACGGTTTTGCAGAAAGTCTCGCGTCACCGGGTACGCGTGATTGTTCGTCCTGCCGCCCGGTATCATCGGGATTTGCTGATGCGTCTATAAACGTCGTTCAATGGATCAGCCTTTACCCCGCCGACGGTTACGTCGCCCTTTATCGCCTTCTCGTTCTCGGCGAAGACCCATTCGCCTTCGCCCTTGTATGCTTTGCCCTCAGGCGTTCCGCCACCAGAGATTCGCCACCCGAAAGTGTTTGCTGTTTTTTTCCACAGTTCCAATTCTAAAACGCCGCCACCTGTGGAGACGCTCAGTAGTCGGATTTTTTTCGCAACTGGATCAAAGGCAAGGACTCCTTGGTTCTTGAGGGAAAGGGCACGGCAATACTGAAATCGACGTGAATGATTGACGGACGAATGTCGGCGATCACGCGGTCGCCACGAGCGATCATCCGCTTCAAAAATCACGACTCGGCTACTCGTCGTGCATCGCATTGTCATTTGATCGGTGTTATCGACGTCGCCATTCGTAGAGTTTCTCTCCATCAACGAGATACGAGTAGCCGTAGTCCGTCTTCTCCCATTTCCCGGTGTGTTCCGTCCTTTCTCCATCGCTATCGAAGAACAAGAACTTCCCCCCGACGACCGTGGTTGACAGTCGCTTGAAATGTCCAACAGAGTATCCAGCGCCTGGATGGTAGCCTAACGCAAGAAGCTCGTGGTCATTGGATTGATCGATCCCAAATGTGCCCTGAAATGTATCGGATGACGCCACGTAGCAATTCTTGGCTTTGTTAAGTTCAATGGAAATCTCAGTTGTCCTTCCTTCCGGAGTCTTCATGCTCCAACTCCCTGCAAGGAAGGACCACGGGCTGGGATCTGGGGCAGCGCCCTCAGCGCAGTGGGAGAATGCGAATAGAGCCAGGGTTAAGGCAACCGAACTCGCTGCAATTTTCATCTTGGCACCTCGTTAGAAACGAAAAGGAAATTTCCTAAGCAATTCAAATAAAGATCGCCGTCGCCGGGCGGCGACGAAAAATTGTCCATGGCAACCTCAGTGGTTCGCCGCGCCGATTGGTGTTCGCCAAACCGCGTCCAGCGATTTTCAATATCCATGCCGCCGAACTCCGCGGCTTTGGTGCAACACGTGGTTCTGGCTAATCGTGCAGCTTGGTCCACTTGTCATCACGTGGGTCTCGTGGGACTCCGTCGATGGTTCCTGTGCCTTTAGCGCGGAGTACCGAGCCGTCTAAAGTGATCGTACTCGTGCCGTTGATCTTCTTTCCGTCGGGTAACGTGCCTGTAACCGTTTCGATCCAGTCGCCATCTTTCTTGTTGTATTCAATGTCATCAATGACACCACCAGAATATACGGCCGTCGCACGAATCTTCTTGGCTCCAGCTTCATAGAACCAGATGACGGTGCCGGAGCCTGATCCACCGTAGAACTTACCAATTAGTGCGACACCGTCTTCGATCGAATCAACATCGAGATAACAGGTTGCCGTGTCGCCTTTTTTTCCGAGGCCCGGCCAGTCGGCGACCCATTTGACCTCGCCGATCCAGCGACCTGTGAACATGTCCCGAAACTCGTTGAAATCCTTTTGTGACGTCGATTGTCCGTAGGAGGATGTGACGAAGATTGCAGTCAGCGTAAGTGCGCAAGCGATTCGTGTGACGAAACCAGTCATTCGAAGTCTCCGATGAGGTTGCGAGAAGGAATTGGCTGAGATGCCAGAACTTGTCTATGACTTGGTTGCCCAGGATGGATACTACGTTGGCGGCTTTGTCCCCGGGGCGGCGATAAGTTGTCAGCAGATTATCCTGCTTTCTGTCAAGATTGCAACCTTCTGGGGTTAATCTCACCCCTCTTTGGCCAAAGCTCTCTGCAGTGAGTGGAGAATGCGGTTTCGCAGAGGGCGGCCAGAGCCAATGGGAACGTCGAATCGCGGTGGAATGCAGCAGCCTGGAAAGCCGGATTGGGCGACGATTTGGCATCAAAAGCAGCCAGTGCCTTACAGTGCCCGTCGCAAAGTGCGTTTACGGATTCTGTGCCAAGATTGCCAAGTCTGGTACTACTGACGGTTCTCGGCCAGGACACAGGGAGGCCCACCTCCGCGCCGTGCGGAAGCTCGCCGATTTCTGCCAAACCTCAGCTGGCAAGATCTCCGAGCAACAGCTGCGGCTACTTCGTCTTGCGATACCAGTGAGTTACCGTTGCTTTACCACCGGAGCGCGTCGTGATCGCAAAATGGTTTTCGTCAATCACCTTGTTCTCCCATTTGGCTTCCGTAACGCTGCCGTCGGCCTCGACCAACCAAGTCGTCCCAAAGTACGTATCGCCCTTAAATCTATCGAGTTCGAGTCTTAGGTGCTGCCCATCTTTACGATGCATGGTGTGAAGCCAGAGTTTCTTGCTCGGTTCCCATCCAGCGAGGTGATAGGTGGGCAGGCCGTCAGACGTGCCGGGACCAGCAATGGACACACCGCCACTGACAGTTGACCAATCGACACTTCCGAGTAGTTTCCCATCGTCAGATTTGATTTCCCATGGCCCTGGGAAATACTTTACGATTCGCGAAACGATTTCATTCTCATCTGCGTTTGCACTCAATGTTTGCAAGCAGGCAAAGATGCAACAACAAATCGAGAGCATTCGTATCATCAGTGACTCCTCAATCGAAAACGTGTTAGTAAACAAGTGCCAATCGGGCCGTACTGAACCGCACGGATACGGAGCAGTACGAGGAATTCTCCGGCGCGAGCGCCGAATGGTTTTCTAGTCTATTCCATTGAGCAAGTCGAATGGGCTGGGAGATCCGTTGATTTCGGCTTCAGCGGTTTGGCGAAACAGGATGAACTATCTCTCCGAGAGGCCTGTAGATGAAGGCCAGTTGGCACCCTGGAATCGACGGTGGGTCCTGCGGTATGTCCATTGGCGCTCGTCCTTCGATGAATCGGCTTCCTGGATGGTGTGTTGGAAACCAGTGCTCCGTCCTGATTTCACGTTAGGGGGTGCTCCGACCAGAGGGCTCGCGCCCTGCCGCTAAAATCGCAGCGGAACGGCGCGAACGGGCTGTCGATTTAAGCCCGCACGCGTTTGCAAGGGACCGCGCGGCGCCACTCGCTCGCGCGTCGCGCCTGGCATGATCACGTTGACTTCGGAATGTCGACTAAATCGACAGCCCGCGAGCCGTCCGGCCTCACCCCAAGTAGAGACGTTGACGGAGCACCAGGCTCCAATTCGATTTTATCGTCGCCCTATCGCAGGCTTCGCGTGTACTGGAAACGCAACGCTCCGTCGTATTGGCGGTCGTTGGAGCTGAGCGGAAAGGCGTAGGCGGCGGTCAGGTTGGAATGGAGTCCGAATTCGAAGGTCGTGGCCAGGACGGCGCTGGTGATGCTGGTGCTGCCGCTGAAGTTTCCGACTTGCAGGTTGCCCGCCGTGACCGCTCCGGCGTCGTCCAGGGAACTGGTCTGGTGCAGTTCGAAGGTCGGGATGATGGCGGTCAGGTAATCGGCCTGGTCGTTGCGGTAGGCGAAGCAGCCGACGGCAAGATCCGCAAACAAGTAGCTGGGATCGCTGACCGATCCGGCTTGCTGGAGCCCGTTGCCATCGGGATTCAAGTACACGGCGTTGTCGCTGGTGGCGAAGCTGAATTGCGTGAATCCCTGCGCAAACCATTTGTCGCCGGGCATGTACAGTCCTCCCAAGAACGGTTGGATCTGGACGGAGTCGTTGGCGACTCGCAGCAGTGGGCTGCCGTTGCTCAGGTTGATCTCGATCGATTCCGCGCTCGGCAGGGCCAGACCCAGGCCGCCGGAGATGGCGTAGTGGTTGCTTTCAAGCAGCAACGCCTTGAAGTACATCATCACGTTGCCGACCTCGGCGTCCGAGTTGGTGGACAGACTCCTTCCATCTGCCGTGATATTCGTGGCCGCGTCCGCCACAAACGGGAGTCGCACCTCGAAGGAAAAAAGTTGATTCAGGAACGACTTTTCGAAGCCGGGTGTGAAGCGGCTCAGTCCTCCGCCACCATACGCGACATCGCCAACGTAGCTGTAGCGGAAGAACACTCGGTCCTGCGGCAGCACGCTTCCGCCCTCGGCGATCTTCAGCGAGCCCACGCTTCCGTTGGCCGCATCGGCGATCGCGGTGTCGATGTTGATAACGTGGTCATAGAAGTAGTAAGCGTCTAGGTCCTCACCGCCGTTGAGCGTGTCGCCTCCGCCCTGAAGCATCGCTCCCGAGGCCGACGAGTTGTAGACGGTGGTTCCGGCAACGGTGTTTCGTGCTTGGAAGACCGAGTCGACCGCGGCGGCGTAAGTTCCGCTTGGCGTTTGCAGCAAGATGATGTCATAGCCCTGCGGCGTGGAAGCCAGTTGGGACTGGATTTGCGAGATCGTGTCGACGGTCGTCAGCGATGCGTTGCCGGAGATCGTGCCGGCCAGCGTGACGCCGGGAAGTGGGTCACCGGAGCGGAACAGCGATTGAGCCTGCTGAACGGACATCAACGACGTGTCGAAAATGCCGACCGGACCGGGCTCGGAGATGGACATCGTGCTGTTGCCCGGCGGCAGGGGCACGGGAGCGTCCAGGTCGTCGGCGAAGACGAACAACCGGTCAAACGACGCGTTGCCCCGAGCGCGAAAGTTGCTGCCACCGAAGAAGTCGCCGACCATCGCGGGGACTCGATCGCGCAAGGTCGGGCAAGTTGCGCTGCCATCGCCGGCATCAACGCGTGTCGAGGCGAGTTGGAGGCAGCAAACCAATATCAGCAGCAAACAATTGCGTGAAACTCTCACCGATCGCTCCTCAACAGACAAAACAGGCACCACCCCGCGGGGAGGTATCGGCCGCCCGGTCGCAACGATCAAAGCGGTTGTCCGGCCTGCCGGGCAAGAACATTCCAAACGAGCAGATCAATCGGAATAACCGGCAAGGTTTCCCATTTGCTTGTATCACCCCGGAAGGGGTGAGAGCCAGTAGCCGGTGGTCGCGATAGCGCACCACCGGAAATGTAGAATAAAACAAGACTGGACCCCGACGGGGTCACAGCACTTTCTGCGACCCCGTCGGGGTCGTGTTATGGCTTCGTTTCGAGTCCGGCGGTATTCGCTGCGCTCGACCGCCGGCTACTTGCTGCGATCCCTTTCGGGATACCAACGGAGTTCCCTGGTATCTGATTGCCGATCCGGACAACGCGTCGGTCGATCTACTCAAACTCAATGACCAGGGCAGGTATGCGGCGACTGCAGATTCACGATCGACTTGCGACGATGCTTGGGTCGCGAACTTCCGTAGCGAAAAACTCCGGCCGGTTACCGTCGGGATCTTGGATCCGGGTGAACCGTCGCCAGGAAGCGGTGGAGATGGCAGAAAAATGGCGGGCAGAAAAATGGGAGCGGTGGGTAGTGGGAGACAGGAAAATTGATGACAAGAAAATGGGGTGCGGGGAACACGCTGACGTGAGCAGGTGCGACGGCGGCAAACATAGATTCCTTGTTCTCGAAGATACTCCCAGATTTTCTTATCATCCATTTTCTTGTCTCACTTTTCGTCCCTGCCTTCGTCGCGGCGCGACCATGGCGTCCTGCCAAACGTAGTCCGTCTCGATGCTTTTCCATGACCCTGGTCGCCTACGTCGAAGCGGTGATCAAAGAGGGCAAGGCGTTGACGATGGTAACATCAACCGAATCGTCTTGACCTTGCGACCGTTGTTGATGTTTCACGGACGACAGAGAAACGCCAGGAAATGAATCAAACGCGTCGACACCTTATCGGACGCGATGCTTCCGAAGAAGCTGACGCCAGCTTCTGAAGTCTCCTGCACGCAGTTCATCCCCGTCCCATGGCAATCGGCGTCTTGATCTCACGGGGTCTTTTCGAAACGTCACTGCCGCACGACTCCCAAACAATGGCGCGTCGTGCGTTCAACGATTTCGGTCTTTGAGTCAAAGAAAAACCGATTCGATCACGCAACGCCGGTCACGTGGGAGTCGTGGGGCTGATGATCAACGCGTGGGCCACACGAGATCAAAACGCTGCAACGGGTTCGGCGCGGATGACCTGCGGCCAGAGCATCTCAGAAGCTGGCGTTAGCCTCCGCTGGCCATCCGGCCGATCAGGTCCGCTGCAAACAGGAGCACCGGTTGCTATCATCTCATGCCCGCGCGACGCAAACGCCGGGCCGAACACTATTGCCCCCTTCCCTTTTTCTTCTCCCAGCGGTCGCTGACCTGTGCGACCACCTGGAATACGCCCAGCAAACCGGGGATGGTGATCTCGACATTCTATGGTGACGTCAGATGAATCTGCTGCCGGCGCATCGGTTAGGCTACAAACACAAAGCGTGATTTTGGACCGCGGTGGCGATCAATGTCTCCGGCGTCGTTGCGTTGGTCACAGGCCCCAAATGTTGATACGCCGACACCGCCACTGCGGCCAATTCGTTACACCGTTCCGATGAATCTTCGGATTGGTGAAAAGCAGTCGCCGGCAGCCTGGACCACGAGGCGACACCTGGGCAGATAGAACGCTTACGGGCACTGACGGCACTCATCCGACACTCGCGCAGCGGCGGATCTCTGAAGCAGATCCCGGCGATATGACGCACGATCAGTACACCGGGATTTTGCACAGGATCCGGGCGTTACGCAAAACAGCAAGCAACGGCGCCAGTACCGAAGGCGAAATTCGCAATGCGGTCCGGATGGCACAGACCTTGATGCTCAAACACAACTTGAGCGAAGCTGATTTGACGGAAGCGGAACAGGTCGATGGCCCGCGTTATACAAAAGAGCAAAACGGAAAGAGGCTCTCGCCACAGACAGAGGACGAGAGCCTCGAAGAGCTTTGAGCACACCGCAATACCCACGACCACAAATCACTCTGGTTCGTTCATGCCATGCCTTTCCGGGCGGAACTCGCACCACCGCCGCTTCAGGAAGTCGAGCGGGATACAGAGTCACATCAATGCTGAACGAAGTCAGAGTCGAATCGTTGCCTGGACACCACATGCCTCCTCACGAATCGGAGACTGGCGCACTCACAAATATGGATGGATGTTCTGCATTAGCTACCTCATCAGTCGAGGAAGAATCACAGGAAACGAGTACTCTACTCATCAATTTACGCTGGAGCCCCGCACAGGTCAATTAAATTTTTCGCAACCGCTTTCTGCGTGACGACGAGCATTTGAATACTTGTCTGTCACCGGCCATTTTGTCGACATGGTTCCAGGGTGCACTGCACGCTCCGTTTGTTGGTGGGTCGTTTGTCGGTGGGTGACACCAAATCAAAACCCGAAATCAAAACCCAACCTCTGCGGGGGCTTGTGCGTCCAGGCTGGTGAGTTGATCATTGCTCCGAACTCTACACCTGATTGGCATCGCACATGACGCGATTCATTCGCTCACTCCAGGAAGTCTTGGCCGATTTCGATGTTGCCGTCCTCGATCAATGGGGCGTGTTGCATGATGGCACGACGCCTTATCCACACGCGATCGAAGCGATCGGGATGCTGGCCGATCACGGCAAGCAGATGATTGTCGTCTCGAATTCAGGAAAACGCGCTGAATTGAACCGTGCTCGCATGCAGCGACTCGGCTTGCCAATGAGTTGCATCGGCGATGTGGTGACGTCCGGCGAAGCGTTGTGGGACGACATCCGACGTGGACGCCTGACGGTGCACGGCTCGGTCCCCAAGACATTGTTTCCGATTTGCGCGACGTTCCAGGATGCGGTCGATTGGAGTTCCGGCTGCGACAAGATTAAGTTGCGTGACACGTTGGACGACAGCGTCGATGCCATCTTATTGATGGGGCTCTCCGAGGAAGCCCGAGAAGATGATTATGACGATGCATTTGACAAAGCGATCGCCGGCGGAATCCCCGTGGTCTGCTCCAACCCCGACAAGTCATCGCCGCGCGCCGGTGGATTGATCATTTCACCGGGGCATCTGGCTGATCGGTTTTGCGTGATGGGCGGAGTAGTCATTTGGTATGGCAAGCCACACGTCGCGATCTACAACGCAGTCCAGCGGGCGTACCCAGACGTCCAACCCAATCGTTTTTTGATGGTCGGCGATAGTCTGGAACACGATATCGGTGGCGCTCAAAATATCGGATTCGCATCCGCATTTGTTCGCAGCGGTGTTCACCGAAACGATTTTGATGAAGCCAGCGAAAATCGTGAACAACAGAAAGTTCTCGCGAGGCTCTCCGCTCGCGCGGGAGTCAACCCGCCTAAGTTTTGTCTTAAGTGTTTCGCTTGAGAATACTTCGATCGGACTTCTTGGCACTGCGGCGTGTTCCAACGGAGCCTGCATTCAATCCGATTGGGAACGACGCTGACGCCGACTTGATAGACTAAGACACGCGGAACGTATCGCCCGATGTTGGCGAAGCAGCAGCAGGAGATGCCCATGCCAACGAATGATGCTCTTTTTCTCGGTATCGACATCGGAACGTCCGGTGTGCGATCGACGGTGATCACCCAAAGCGGTGAACCAGTCGCAACCGCCACCGCTGGTCTGCCCAAGCCTATCGAAATCGATTCACGCCCCTGTCAGGATCCTGAGCTCTGGTGGATCGCAACCTGTGACTGCCTTTCCGATCTCGCGAAACGATTGAAACAGGGCGACAGAAACCTCGGAGACGTTCGCGCGTTGAGTGTCGATGGGACATCAGGCACCTTGTTGCTTGCTGACGAAAGCCTCACCCCCATCTCCCCCGGATATCTCTACAACTCCGCCGGATTCGATCGGGAAGCGGAGATCATCGCCGCACACGCTCCTCCGGACTCGATCGCCAATGGGTCCGGATCGGCGTTAGCGCGGCTGATGTTTCTGCAGCCGCAGACCGGATTCCCGCCCGCTCGGTTCATCTTTCACCAAGCCGACTGGATCGCGGCAAAGTTTTTGGGCGGCAGTCAAGTTCAAGGCGGTGGGCTGTCGGACGAAACGAACGTGTTGAAGATGGGTTACGACGTGGTCCATCGCAGATGGCCCGATTGGATCGTGGATTGCGGCATTCCCACCAGTTCACTCCCGGACGTCCATCCCGTCGGCGATCGTTTTGGCACCGTTTCCGACGCGGTGTGCAAACAATTCGGATTTGCACACGACGTGAGCGTTGTCGCTGGAGCTACCGACAGCAATGCGGCGTTCTTGGCATCGGGTGCCTCAAAGAAAGGTGAAGGAGTGACATCGCTCGGCACCACATTGGCCATCAAATTATTGTCGGATCAACCGGTCTTCGATCCAAGTCGCGGCATTTATAGCCATCGAATCAGGGACATGTGGTTACCGGGCGGGGCCTCCAATACCGGGGGCGGTGTACTGTTGGACTTCTTCACGCCGGATCAGCTCGGTGACCTTCAATCCAACCTTGATCCATCGACGCCCACCGGCTTGGACTACTATCCGTTGTCGAAGCCTGGCGAACGCTTCCCGATCGCCGACCCCAATCTCGCCCCCCGGCTGACACCGCGTCCCCAAGACGACGCCGTCTTTTTGCAGGGGCTGCTTGAAAGCATCGCCGAGATTGAACGTGTCGGCTACGCCGCTTTGCAGGAGCTGGGCGCTCCGGCGGTGCACCAGGTTTCGACCACCGGAGGCGGCGCAGCCAACGACGCCTGGACACAGATTCGCGCGCGCGTCCTCGCTGTGCCCGTGTTAAATGCCGACTCGTCCGAAGCCGCCGTGGGCGCGGCGCGAATCGCTGCGGGATTGATTTAGTTTGTCGAGTGAAATCGTTGGCGAGTGATAGAGAATCGGCACCCAGGACCAGCGCACGCAGATGGCAGAAAAATGGGGGCAGAAAAACGGAGCGTGGTGGCGACGAGAATGGGCGACAGGAAAATGGGTGCCAAGAAAATGTTGTGCGCCGGTGATTGGATCCAGCGTCTCGTACCATCTGTCCATTGCGACAAACACCTTCCAAACACTGCGGTCAGCTGAGAGCGGTACAAGTGGCGTGCCGATAGGATATGTTGATCGTTACCGCCAAATCGCCTGCTATCATCCGGGCACTTGCGGTTCCCACGGTACTGTCTTCTTCGCGTTTTCCCTGCACAACCCCAGCGATATGAACGCAGCGAACTCGAGTGAACGGAACGTCAAACCGACCGATGACCAACGCTCGATCGCGGAAAACTCGGATGCCGGTCTACACCAACGGGACGAGGACCTGCCCCATCAAGAAATTTTGCTCGGGCCGGAAAGTCGCTTGTGGATCGAACAGCGGACGATCAAACCCGGCGGGCAGAGTTTAATCGCCGGGATGGTGGGGCTCGCAGCGATCACATTTTTGTTGGGAATCATGTTCCCATTGGAAATCCATTTGCTGAACAAATTCGACATCGGTCAACCCATCTATATCTGGATGATGATGATCGTGCAGTCCATGCTACTGCCACCGATGGTTGGTTTTTCGTTCGCCGCAACCACACCGATGTTTTGGTATGGATCAATCGTCTTGAGGTTTGCGATGGCGATCGCAGCGGTTTTGCCCGGATGCATTGGATTCGTCATCGCACTGGATATTGTCGAGGGCAGCCCACCGGGTGAATTCTTCTACTCGTTTTCCTTGGTGATGTTCGCCTGTTTGATGACGATCGCGATGGTTGCATTGACAACGCAGTTGTGGAGTCGGTGGACGTTGTCACACGCCCGATCCGACGTGACCGCATTGCCACCCACCGGGATCCGCACGATGATCGAGCTGACGGGTATCGCCGCGATCGGTTGCGCCGTCTTGATATCGAGTGGATCGCTCGAGTACCTGACGGGAATCTACTTGTTCGGCGGCATTGGTTTCATGGCGGCGATCGCGATCATCTGCACGCAGATTGCTTTCCTGCGTGAGGGACCTCGAAGTCGCACAGCAACGCTCCCCTACTTCGGTCTGGCAGCCGCCTTCGCTGCGGCCTTTATCCTGAACGGTTTCTTCGGCGTGATGGAGTACGGACGGGACGTGTTAACAAGCGAGTTATTTTTGATCAGTGCAGCTTCACTGTACGGAGCGTTGGTGATCTACGGCGTGATGTGGATTTGTCTCAGCTGGCTCCGATTCTGCGGATGGCAATGCATCGACCGGAAGAGTACGAGGCAACGCAGGGGTCAGTCGACCGTCGACGGCGAATCGTAAGAAACTAAAAAATGCGGGCCGAAAAACGGGAAGGGGCGACGACGAGAATCGACGACGGGAAAAGAGGTGTCCAGATAACACCGCATGCCGGTGATCCTATCCCGCGTTTCGCGCCACCTTTCCATTGCGATGGAAACAACTCAAGTCTTGCCGTCGCAACAGAGCGGTACCAATGGCGCGAGGAGTCTTCCACGAGGCTCGTTGGTGGGTTGCACCAAAACGACTGCTCTCGACAACGCTCAACAAAACCCTCGACGTCGTCTCAAACGATCTGCCGTCGTTCGTCGGCGGCACGGAGCGTCATCGAGACGTTTCTGAACTCCACGTTTCTGGCATGGCGGATGTATCCACCCGATCCGAACGTCAGAAAAGACGAAATGAGAATGCGTGGCTATTCGACATGGATGAGTTCGACGACGAAATGAAGGTGCGAATGAGGAGGGATAGAGCCGGGGGAACCGCCTTTGCCGTAACCCAGCTTTGAAGGAATCCACAGTTCGATCATTCCCCCTTCGCCGACGAGCTGCAGTCCTTCGGTCCAACCGGCGATGACATTTCGCAAGGGGAAAGTCGTGGGTTCACCTCGCTCGTAGGAGCTGTCGAAGACTTTGCCGCTGCGAAGCCAACCGCGATAATTGACCGTCACGGTGTCGTCAGCAGTGGGTTTCTTGCCGTCGGAACTTCTCAGGACCCGAAACCTCAATCCGGAATCGGTCGCGGTAAACCCAGGCATGTCCCCGACATCGATCGGCCCGGTTCCCTCTTGAAACTCAGGCTTATGGAAAAAAGTAAGGGATTCCCACGGGGCTGCCGGTCCATCGGACGCTGAGACATCCGCAGTTGCGAGCTCTGAAGCGATGTCCGAACTGCGATTCGCGGTCGAACGACACCCCAACCCGATGAACGCACAGCCCAATAAACACCACAACCACCGGCTCTTTATCGCCATACCTACACTCCTGGACAGCATCCTGCAACGATTTCCTCCGTCGCTCGGAGACACATCTTGCCCCGATTGGTTAAAAACCAGCCTAGCGAATACCGGCATCGCCTGAAAGTCGATCTTCCTGCCGCCCGTTCTCCCCCAGCCTCTTTGCCCGGTTACCTCCCATCTTTCTGCCATCTCACCCGCGTCCCACCTCAAGCCCCATCACACAAGGAACCTCCACAAGGACGACAAGAAAATGGGTGACAAGAAAATGGAGCGATCATTCGCCGGCGCCCAGCCGCCCCGCCCCCAATCGAGCCCACACACCCCAGACAAGCAGAATGCCCAAAAAGACAAGTGGGCGATACTGGATTCGAACCAGTGACCTCTGCCGTGTGAAAGCAGCGCTCTAACCAACTGAGCCAATCGCCCGGGCCGTCGTGGACGGTGTGGGGAGAACTTAACCTGCCAATTTGACACCTGCAAGGCCGGCGGGTTCGCAATTCGTCAAGATTTTTGATCGGCTGTTGATCGAACCAAGCGCCGCTCGAAAAGGTGGTTCTTTGCCACCCCGACACGGCACCCACGGTCGCCAAGTCGAGCCGCAATCCGACTCTCGAAATCGCGTAGAATGCGGGGGACGCCGGCCACGCCAGACGTGCGGGTGCCGCGTCTTCTGAAGTGTTGTCGATGCTCGTCGCACACTTCGTCGACTGATCCTCGTCTTCGCATTCGCGATGCACACGGCACCTTGAAATTCATGTCGGCGGCACCGCCATTGCCGCACGATTTCTCCCTCCGGAGACCGCAGCTGCCTCGAACACGGTGCAACGACTGCAGTTTCGCATGCCGCAGAAATTCCGTGGGAAGCCTACGCCCCCGAGCAACCGCCACGAATCGTAGAAACGGTCCAGTGCACGAACTACTTTCAACGACTCGACTTCGTCATCCGCTCGGGTTCTTCGACCGTTGTGTCTTGCTAACAGGCAGCTTACGCCACTTTCTTGCTGACCGCACTAGGCGAGGCGCCATCGAGCGAGGGTGGCTCGAGCTTCGCCACCGGTGATGTCGGGAATGATCTTTAGTTCGAGCGTGGTGACGTCGGCCAGATCCACTCGGTAGTCCTCTAGTTCCTGTGTCGCTCCCTGGGGGCTGAAGTTCCATTGTTGGCGGACGAGCTCGCGGTAGGACTGCCCGCCGTCGGACGACCAGCGCAGGACGAACTGTTGGGTCCGCTCGGTCTGCGGCTCGTCAAATTCCAAGGCGATTCGCCGGATTCGTTGGGGCCCGGCGAAGACCAGACGGATGGTCTGTTCGCCGGGTTCGGCGGCACGCCAGAACGAACCTCGTCCGGGCAGCAACGCGGACTCAATCGGTTGTGCGGGGTCCTCCGATGTGACGTCGACGTCGGCGATCTGCTCCAGATCCAGCCAACCGTCGTCGGGAAGTTGACCGGCTTGCTGCTCGGCGTTGGGGATGATCCGCTTCTTCATGGGGAGAGTTTCGCCTTCGAGCACCGATCTGTTGATTGCAGATTGCAATCGTCTGGCCGCGTGTAAGGTGTTGAAAGGAAAGGAGCTTACACGATATCGAAGGTGTACGAGCGGCCGGGAAGGGTGCTCAGTGGCTGAACATCATTCGATGAGGCAAACCGCCCCTCCCCTCGCCCCGCTCGACCCTCCCTGGCGGGGAGGGTGACGTACTCAGTCAGAGCTTGGTGTGCGGGATTGCGGCCGGCGGGGTGGGACTGTGACGGTTGCGACGGTTGGAGGGCGGTACGGGGGTACGATGACAACCGTTGAATCGGTTCGCAGGGGAGTGAAGGTGCGGTTCGGCCGATTGTGAGAATGAATCCAATTTTGTCCGATACAGGGTCTCACCGTCATTCGCCGTGTTTCGCTCCTCCGTCCTGACGTTGCATCTCGTTCGCTTGGCCGTGGCTCGCGCCACCGGTTGGGCTTGGCATTGGACGGGCAGCGTGGGCGAGCTGTTTTTCGACCGCTTCGGCCGCCTGTCGGCAATTGCATCGGTCTTGTGGGCGTCATTGGCCCTGGCAAGTCATCCCCGATCGTGGACGTACGCGGTCCGCAATGTGTTTTCCAAGCAGGTGTTGTTCACCGCCGTCGACGCGATCCCCGCGGCGCTCCGATTCGGAGGCGCGGTGGGCGTGTTGTTGATCGTCCAGGCGGCGATGTGGATCGATGCCGCGGGCGTCTCCACCGACGTCATCGCACCGATCTTGTGGCGTTCGATTGTTCGCGAGATCGCGCCGATGTTGGCGTGTTTGGTGGTGATCGGTCGCAGCGGAATCGCGATCAGCACGGAACTGGCAACGATGCGAGCCAACGGCGAGGTCGAAGTGATCGACTCGTTGGGAATCGACCCGATGACGTTCCTGGTGATGCCGCGAGTTTTGGCGGTGATGATCAGTGTGTTTTGCCTGGCGATCATCACGGCGGTGACAATGGTCGTGACCGGCTATGCGGTGGGGTTCATGATGGATGCAATTCACGCCAGTTGGAATGAGTTCTATGGCGAGATCGCCGGCAACTTTGAACTCAGTGACCTCACGTTTTTCCTTTCCAAAACCATGGTCGCCGGAGGGTTCGCCGGAGCGATTTGCTGTTTGGAAGGCGTCAACGCGCGAGGGTCGATGACAGATGTCCCGCGGATCGCCAGCCGCGCGGGGATCCGAGCGCTGACGGCCGTGTTCGCGGTTTCAGCGATTCTGTCGATCCTCTTCTACAATAAGATCCTCGTCTTTCAATTCGGATAGTCCCTTGACCGGCAACGCCCCCACGACCGAAACCCCGCCTCCGCAATGGGAGCTGGCAGTGCCAATCTTGGAATTCCACGAGGTGAGTTTCAAGGGAGCCGGCGAGACGTCGATTCGCATGAACAAGTTCTCGGCAACGATTCGATCGGGCGAATTGGTCGAAGTGGAACTGGAGCGGCAGCACAATCCCCGCGACCTGGTTTCGATGATGCTGGGCCTGAATCCACCGGATGCGGGCGAGGTGTTGTACAACCGGCAAGATTGGTTGGGGATCGACTACGCGCGACACTTTCAAATGCGAAGCGAAATCGGACGTGTGTTTGCGGGTTCGGCATGGATCCAAAGTCTGACGCTGCGTGACAACATTCACTTGGCGATGCGGCACCACGGCGTCGCAGAAACCGACGCGGAAGAAAAAGTGGAACATTGGATTCAAAGGCTGTCGGGCCATCAGCTCGCCAAGGTGAAATGGGCCTTGAAAAAGCGACCATCAGTGGTCGAGCCGTCGGTGCTGGCGTTGTGCCAATTGATTCGCGCGATGGCCAACCATCCCCGACTGTTGATTTTGGAACGCCCACTTCGTTTCATGCTGGAATCGTTGTACGACAACTTTGTCGCGGCGATTGACGATCTGCGTGCCTCGGGCACTGCGGTTCTATTCTTTGCCGGTGACCGAGATGAATACCGACTGGAATTCCGCAGCCCGGTGAGCAGCTGGCGGATCATCAACGGTACGATGAACACCAACGGGAGACGTCGGCCATGAACGAACCGTTTCGCCTCAGGTACGTCAATCAAATCGTCGGCGTGTTCTTGATCGTCGTCTTTCTGCTGTCGATCGTGATTTCGGTCCGCTTCACCAGCGATCTGGCGGTCAAAAAGGACTTGTTCTTTATCCATGTCCCAGAGAACATGGCTGCCCAACTGCGGAACGGTACCGAAGTGATCATCTTGGGTGAAACGGTCGGCCAGGTCGACGCGTTGGAATACATCGTGGATGATGATTTGGTTCGTGTGACGCTGGCGATCAATGCCAAACACAGCGATCGGATCACAACCGATAGCGAAGTGACGCTGGACCGCAAGTATGGCGTCGGACCGGCGGTGGTTCGCATTCGACGCAATCGCCCCGAAGGCCAAACGGATCCGCCCCAGCGACTGTTGCCCGGTCAAACGATCACGCGGATCCAGGAACAGGACGACCAAGTTGATCGGATGGCCAGCAACATCGAAGCGGCCGGTAACTCGGTCGACAACGCCGCCAAGAAACTGCAACAGTCGCTGACCGAAAACATCGACCCGGCCTTCGGAAGCAGTGAGGAAACGTTCGAATCACTCAAGCTGACCAGCGACGCGATTCGTCCGGAAGCTGTCGAGACGTTCGCCCAACTCCGCGAGACGACGGAGAATCTGGAGGCCGAACTGACTCGGCTAACGCGACGCGTCGATCAATTGGTCGATGGTGACATCCGCCAAACCATTCTGCGAATCCGGGACTCTGCGACCGCCGCGTCGGACGCCGCCGAGAGCGTCCAAAAGCTGGCGGCCAACATCGATGCCAAAAGCGACCAAACCAACGATGACATTGCGACCACACTGGAGACGCTACGTGAAACGGCACTGCTGATTCAACGGTTGACCACCGAAACGCGTGACGTCGTGAGAATCGTCCGCAGCGAAGCCGAAGCATTGCCCGGAACGACCCAGCGCGTCAACGACACCGTCGAGGACACACAGGATTTGGTCGGCGACATCCAAGACCATTGGCTGCTGAGACGTTATCGCGAGAACAAAACGCCGACCAAACAACTGTCTCCGTCCTCGGTTCGCGGTGGAGGCGTTCGCTGATGAGTGTTTTGGCGATGGCTCCCAGAATTTGGTTTAGCCTGGCGTGGCTGTCGGTGGCAGTGATCACGGCGGGCTGCGCCGGTGGCCCCCAAGAAATCGTCGGTAAGGACTCCACACTGCATCGCTACGTCGATGACGGCCGGGAGGCGTACAACGAAGGCGACCTGGACGAGGCGGAAAAGAAGTATCGCCAAGCGTTGATGCGGGCCTGGGCGATCGATGATCCCTACGAATCAGGCACCGTGGCGTACAACCTGGCCGCCTGTTTGACCAGCCGGGCCGAGTACCTGGAAGCGTCGGACTGGTTGGTCGACGCGCGTGTGGAACTCTGTCGCGCCGGAGCATCGACCGGCAACACCTGGTTGCTGTCGGCGGAAATCGCCATCACGCAGTCTCGATTCCAAGATGCCGATCGGTTCGTCAACTACGCCGCGATGACTTGCCCTCCCTGTGACATCGTCGACACGTGCTGTCTGTGTGGGCCGGCTGGAAATTGTGCCGATGCCCCCTGCCGCGACTGCTGCGTGGTGCGGCTTCCCGTCGTCGGCGACAAGCTGAACGAACAACAGCAAGAAGATCGCTGCCGCAGCGGCTACGAAGCACGCATCGAATTGGCACGTGCCCGTCTGGCAGCCAAACAACTGGATTTGGGCGGGGCGAAATCGCATTTGGCTCAAGCCTGCGAACGATCGATCGAATCGTGTGACCTGTCGTTGCACGCCGACCGGCATGACGTCGCGGCGTTGGTGCATGATCTGGAGGCCAATTTCCTACAGGCCGGAGCGCACCGGGACCGCGAAGTCCAACTGTTACGCTGCATCGGGCACTACCGCGAGATCCCCAATGTGCTTGATGCCGCGGCGCAATCCTATCGCTCGGCCGAACGGCTGGACTTGGCGGTCGACCGAATCATCCGCTCGGCGCGGATTCGCCTGGCCCGCGGCGACATCGAATCGGCGTGGCAGCGAATCCGTCACGCCGGCGATCTGGCCTCGATGTGCGGTTGCGAAGCGGTAGAAATTCGCCTCAGCCTGACCGCGAAACTGATTCGCGAATTGCTCGCAGACAAGACCGAGTTGCGCGGTGAGGAAGTCCCGGGTGATGACGCACCCGTCGATGAAAAGCGAACCGACTCGGACGGTTTACCATTGAGCCTGGATCCTCCGGAGCAAGCGTCGATCCGCCCGCTTGATCAACTCAGTGATTGGATCCACGCGAGCGGCTTGGTCGACGTGGTCGATTGAGGGCGGACCATTGTCCGACGTCCTTTCGAGGTCGCCGGGGAGCGTCCTCCGGACGACGGCCCGGAAAAGCCATCGTGCTCAAAAAGCGGTCTCTCAAGGCTGGACACCAACGATGCTGGTGTGCAGGCTTTAG
>NZ_JANZKV010000370.1 GCF_025060895.1 Stieleria sedimenti
TAAAGCCTGGACACCAACACTTATGCCCGTGTCATTCGTAACTGACCGCTTTTCCGCTCGATAAACGCAACCCCAAATTCAAATCTGGACAGAGCAGTAGCGGTTTTAGAAGTAGTGGTTTCAGGAATTGACGGAGATTTCTGTCGGCGTTTATCTAGGCACCACTTCAGAGAGACCTTACAGGCTGTCACCCTCGCGGCGGCCGCCACCTTGATCGCTCGGGCGGCTGACAATGTTGTTCAAGAAACTCTCGTCGTTGACGAGCTTGCCGGCCAGGATGTCCTCCTCTGTGATCTTTGACAAAAAGATCGTGTGTTGGCCGATCACGCCCCGCCCTTGATCGTAGACGATGTAGATGGCGTTCTCTTTGCCGAGTGTCGCCGACGGGTAGCTGATTTGACCCTCGTCGCACAGAAGCATTCGATGCGTAAACGTTTCGCCATCGTCGTCGCTCAAATAGGCCGTCATGCGTGTGCGCGCGGTCTTGTGTTTTTCCAGTTCGCGTTCTTTTCCATGCTCGTCGGTATAAACGTATTGTTTACGGCCGTTTTCCTGTTTCATTTGAACATCGTTGGCGACCAACAGGACTCGTCCTGATGGGAGTGTTTTCAGGATGCATTTGGTATTGATCGAGAACTGCATCGGGTAGTAACCGCCCAGTTTCCAGGTTCTGCCGCCGTCGAAGGATTCGGCAAATTTCTGTCCGTTCTTCGCGCGGTAGAACGTAAACAGGCTGCCGTCTTTTCGAAGGATGGGCATTTGCTCGGCAAAGACCGCATCGTTATCGACGGGGAATTCGGACACGAAGATCGGCGTGCCGTCGACGTCTTCTTTTAGAAAGCGAATCCGCACCTTGTCACGTTTGCCGACCAATTTGAAGTCGTCCATCGACCGCATGATTGTGCCGTCAGGAAAGAGAAGCGGCTTCATGACGGAGATGTTTTTGTTTCCCAGTAGCCGCGGCGCGGACCAGGCGGTGTGTTCGTTTTCAGGGTCCAGCATCGTGAATTCCCAAGCCGAGGTGGCGAATTCGTCCTTGCCCTTGAAGTCGATATTTCTCAGGCCGATAAAGCGGATGTTGCCCTCGGGGTCTTTCCACAGCATTGGGTCAGACGCGCCCCCACCGAGAAGCTCACTCGGATCGAAGACAAAGACTTCTTTCCACGTCTCGCCACCGTCCCCGGAGGTTGAGATGACCGAGAACTGGTCTTGGTGGTACGGCGCCCGCTCGGCTTGAACGTTGGAGCCGAACCAAGTTGCCCAAAGTCTGCCGCCCTCAGAGATCTCGACTTGAGGGCATCCCTGGAAGATCCTCAGGTTGATGCGGTGCTTGTGGTACGGCTGTTGTCCTTTGAAATTAATTTTGGTCAGCGACGGCGGCGTCTTGCCCGTGATGCCGTAGGGGAAACTCTGCGACACGTCCTCGGGCGGCGGCGGGGTGACGTCACCCAACACGGATTTGGGATCCACCGTTTGGGCGTGTAGATCCGCGGTGAAACCCGGAAGCAGACGGGAAATGAAACACGATGCCAGCGCGACCGCAGCCACATGGCGAAGAAGTTGATTCTGTTTTGGCATGGATATGTTTAATTGGAACCGGTGGTCAACGCGACGCCGCGATCACCTACTCGCTCAGCGTCATTGGCGTATCGTCACGCTGTTGCATGAGTGTATCGATCCGCTTCGTCTTGACGGTGTTTTCCGGACCGAGCAGCAGAGCTGGATTTGCGGCGTGTGAATCCTGGTCCCAACGCGCGAGGATTGACAGAATGGCATCACGACGTTCGGAATCGGATCCCAAAACGTTTACCTTCAAATCGGCCAACTCCGGTAGTGTTTGTAACGAACGTCGCGCGATCATCCGAATCGCCAGATACGGATCGTTCAAGACTTGAGCCAGGAAGATCGATTGCCAGTCACTGCCGGAGGCGGCTTGAGCATCCGGCCAGCCCATCGTCCATGCGGCCATCGCCCGGTTGGCGGCGTCCCCTTTCAATAACCACAAGACGGACGCGGCGATCTCGGATTGCTCGGTATCCAGTTCGGGTTCATCGATCGAATACCAGTCTTTGAGATAGTCCGCCGTCCATTTCAGCGTCTTGTCCAAGTGACATTGATTGCACGCATTGGGGCGGTCGGCAGCCAAGTCTTGTTTCAAGTCAGGAATGCTGATGGTGTGATTGCGAATCGCTTTGAGCAAGCCATATGCCGTGTGTGGCATGTGGCAGTTGTAGCAATTCGATCCCGACGAATCTGCCAAGTGATGGGTGTGGGCCGTGGAGTACTGCTGTTGATCGTGGCACTGGACACAAGCATCGTTTCCATAGGCACTCGGTTTCAACTGATCGTTGGCCCAGTCTTTGTCGCTGCGTGTGTCGTCTGCGGCTTTGTGAAGTTGATGGCATGACAGACAGCTCATCTCGCCGCGTTGGAAACAACCGGACTGTTCCATTGACGTGTATTCGCGCCCAGACACACGCACCACACCGTCCGGGTAGAATGTTCCGCGATTGGTGTTGACCACGCGGTCGTGAATCGACTCGTTCTGCAGCAATTCTCTCATTTCCGGGCTGTGAAGTTGCCAGATATCGTATGACTCGCTTAGATCGCTGCCCGGTCGGAACGTCGTGCCTTCAACATTGATTTTGCTCGGGTCGCCCTTGAGGGTCAGCACTGAGTGGCATTGACCACAGACTTGCGATGATCGGACATGCGATAAGTCCTCGGGATTGACGATGGGATCGCTTGGTAACGATGTGGGCGTGGCTTGGTCGACAGCCAAGTCTCGATGGTAGGCGATGTGTTCCTGTCCGGGGCCGTGACAGGCTTCGCAACTGATTCCGAATTCAGCCGCGTGCGTGTCAAATTCGCCGAAGGACAGTTCACGTTCTTGAGGGTGCGTGGAATGGCATCGACTACAAGCGGAATTCCAGCGTCCAATTTCATGTGAAACGCCGTCACTCATCGGCTTCAAGAAGGCGGCCGATCTCGGTATCCATTCTTGCGTTTCGTTCAGAAAGACAAACGGCAAAATCGCCAACGTACGTCGTACGCCGATGGGAAACCAATAGGCCTGCATGTGATGCGAGCCGGTCGTCATCACAATCGGTCGTTGAACGCGTTGCGATGCTGCGGCCGTCCCCGGAAGGGCCGCGGGATCGAGCAGTTCCACCCAGCACACCCCGTCGACTTCCCTCAGCTGATAGTCTCGCCCATTATGCGACAGTTTCACATCATTGAAGTCGCCCAGCACGACATCGGGATTGGCCACTTGGGTCATCGTTCGGTGATACGATGCGAACCATGTCGCGTGGTTTTCGGGATGGCACTCGCGACATGCATCTGATGCGACATATCCATGATCGGAAACCTCAATCGGGCGAAATGCTGCCAGCTTTGCTGCCGTCGGCAAGTCTTCCTGAGCTTCAGGGGGCACTGTTACCGGCTCGAGTGGATCTGGTGGTGGGGCGACCGGCACGACAGCCGGAGGCAAAGCCAGTGCAACAAGAGCCACGATGACGACAGGCACCGTCAGCGCAGCTGCGATCGAACGTTTGATCCACCAGACCAGCCCGCCGCAAACCAGCCCAATGACGACACTCCAACCGATGACTGCTTCATTCATGCATTCACTTTTATCAAAATCGCGGCCCTGCTGCTGAGGGGGCTCTCGCAACAAGTGTCAGTTTGAGAACGCAATTCGCCCGGCCTTCGATTGACGACCGGTCGTCTCTCCCCGCCGTTGCGGCTACTTTTTGAGTATGTCGGGATGATTTCGCTTTTGCAACTCGCTTCCTAGTGCTTTGTTCCATTTCAATGTTCGGGTCGATGAGAGATTCGCGAAAAGGGGTCAGCCCCCAATAGCCGGAACGGCCCGAAGGGTGCTTCGCACTATTGGGGTCTGACCCCTTTTCGC
>NZ_JANZKV010000371.1 GCF_025060895.1 Stieleria sedimenti
GGTGCTTCGTGCCCTCCGCCGGCCCCCGTGTCGGCGGAGGGGCATTTGAACCGAGCGTTTGTCCTCGCTCTCCCCATTCGGACATCGCAGCAATGCCTCGAAAAACCTGGGTCCTGAGCGATGAGCCACTAAAATCCACGAAGAACCCCCTGAGGGAGAGAATCTCAATCGGTTGCCAAATCCTGCGGTACGAGAATCGACGTCCCACGACCCGGGCCGCATCGATGGCAAACACGTGCCCAGCACCGCGGTCAGTTCTTAAAGAACTCGTGCTTTGGATCGCCGGCGCTGATCAGATAGGCAACCAGATCCAGGATCTCGTCTTGGGTCATTCGGTTGAACAGCCCTTCCGGCATCGCCGACGTCTTGGAAACCATCATTTCTTCGATCGTCTTGCGGTCGATGTTGACGCGGTCATTGGGATCGGTCAGATCGGTATTGAGTGTCATCGAATCGCCGTTCAGATTGACCACCACACCGACGTGAATCCGACCGTCGTCGGTCAGAACTTTGACCGCCGAGAACTGGTCATTGATCACCTTGCTGGGATGGATCACCTGGTCTAACAAGTCGTGCGGCGAGTAGCGGCGTCCGGCCGAGGTCAGGTCGGGGCCGGTCATGCCGCCTTGATCGCCGAAGCGGTGGCAGGCATAACACCCGGTTGCGGCGAACATTTTTCGACCATTTTCAAAGTCACGCTGCATCAATCCGGTGCGGGCGGCCGCCGACAACTCTTCCAGCGTCCACTTTTTCTCGGGGCGTCCCTCAAAGATTTGGCCCAGGTTTTCCAACGCGGACTTTTTGACCGGCTTTCTCGCCAACAGTTCCGCCATCTCGGCTGTTTGCGTTTCACTCAGCGAGGCGACCGCATCGTCGCGAATGAATTGAATGAACTGATCGAAACTGGCACCGCCTTTGTAATTGGCCGCCTTCAAGAACCACTCGAAGTACGCCGTGTGCAACTCGGGCGTCCAGCCGGCTTTGAGCATGCGAATCGAACGCGCGTATTGCATCTGTTCTTCTTGCGTGGGCGCATCTTGGATCAACGCGATCGCCTTCTGGGCGACGGTCGGCGATTGCAGCCAGGCAAGCGTTTCGCACAATAGCCAGTTCAATTCCGGAGTTGACGCCGGTAACAGCGGGTCAAACTTGGCGATCAAGCGATCGATCAGGGCGTCATCGGGACGGCCGAATCGATTCAAAATGATTTGCGTTGTCCGGTGAAGCGTCAGTTGCTGCGTTTCGGTCAGGCCGGCCACGTCGATCGAGAGGACTGCGTCGAGCAGTTTTTCTCGCATGTCCGTGTCCACCGCGGGAGTGGAGTCGTTGCGATGTTGCGGGCAGACGCCGGTGACGCGAGCCAGGGCAAGCAAGGCTTCGACTTGTTTCGCCGGGTCCGATTCGTTCAACGCCTTGGCGGCCCATTGATCGGTCGGTTGGTGCTCGACGGCGGTTCGGGCGGCGAATCGAATGAAGCGATCTTGATCGGCAAGGTACGGCCAAGCGACGGAGACCGCCTGGGGGGCTTGTTGACCGTGGAAGGCTTCCAGCATGTGTCGCGTCTGGCGAGCTTTGCTTTTCGTCGCCTTTGCTTGGACGGGCTCGGTCGACTGATCGCCGACATAGGTCACGCGGTACAGGCCCGATTGCACGCGTCGCCCGCCGATCGTGAAATACATCGCACCGTCTTGGGGACGGATGATGGCATCGGTGATCGGCAGCGGTGCGCCGGTCACGAACTCTTCTTTGGTCGCGGTGTAGGACGAGCCGCTTGGTTCCAAGTGGATCGCGTAGAGCTTTCCCCAACTCCAGTCGAGTGCGTAGAGTGCGTCTTGGTACTTGGCGGGGAACTTGGCCCCGTAGCCGAACGTCATGCCGGTCGGAGACCCGGGGCCGATATCAAGCACGCCGGGCAGGTTGTCGGTGTAGAACGGCATGCGTTTTCCGGCACCGTTTCGCCAACCAAACTCGGCGCCACTGGTCACCAGACAAATACGCGTCGGGCGATACCACGGGGTGTTGAAGTCGTATTCCATGTCGGCGTCATACGTGAACAGCTCGCCGTCACGATTGACTGCGGCGTCAAACACGTTGCGAAATCCGGACGCGTAGGCTTCGAAGGTTTGTCCGTCGGGCGTGACACGATAGATGATGCCGCCGGGGGCGAGCACGCCGCGGTTGTGTCCGCGTCCGTCCGGCATGCTGGGCAACAGATGGTCTTCGCCCCAGACCTGACGTACCGGTGAGCTGTCTGCCAGCGGCGGCGGCGTCGTGTTGTTGCCGGTGACCAGATACAGTGCTTTTCCGTCGGGGGTCGGCATCACGGCGTGAACGCCGTGATCGCCTCTGGATTTGACTTCGTGAAGCAGTTCGACCTTGTCCAAGGAATCATCGCCGTCACTATCACTGACCCGGTACAAACCGGAGGGGATTTTTTGTTCGTAGTCGTTGACGCCGACGTACAGGGCTCCGAAGGCCCAGACCATTCCGTTGACCGCTCGGATGTCGGCGGGAACTCGTTCGACGTCCGCCGTCTGGAGGGTTTCGCCAGCCGGCGGCGGCGTGATGCGATACAGGCCGCCGAATTGATCGCTGACCAGAATTCGACCTTTGTCGTCGGTGCAGAGATTCACCCACGAGCCCTGCTCTTCGCCGGGAACCGAATACAGCAACTCCACTTCAAACCCTTCGGCCGCCTTGATCCGATCGATCGGAGTCGCGGTGTTGCCGCCGATGGCCGGACCGACGCTGGTCGGCCGCGTTCGTTTTGCCGGTGTTTTACGTGCCTTGGCTTTCGCCGCGCCGTTTTGGGCAGCGGCATCGGGGACGAGCAAGGCAACGCAGAGTGCCGACAGGCAGATCACGGCGACATGCCGGCCGGTCGTCAGCGCGGCGGTGGAGGGGATCAATCGGAGGGAAGCTAGGTTCATTGCAGTTCTGGTTTCGCGGAGATAATGGCGTGCGAGTGGGGTGGGGCGACGCTCTCTACCGAGTGGGAGCACTTGCGTCAGAGCGTTTTCCGCTCGGGGTCCCTTATGTTACACCGTCCGCCCGTGGATGACAGTCTGGAAGCCTTTCCCACTTGATTTCCCCTCGGAGCGGAAAAGGGGGCGCAGGCCGTTGTGGCACGGGCATAAGCGTTGGTGTGCAGGCTTTAGCCCGGATATTGCAT
>NZ_JANZKV010000372.1 GCF_025060895.1 Stieleria sedimenti
AAAGGCTAGACACCAACGGTGGCTGACAAAGCACTAGAATTGTCCTTTGGAGTGGCGGTTTTGGCTTGTGACCGCAACCGGTATGTTTGAAACGTTTCCATGACCGCCCGAGCGAACCTTTGACGAACCACGACCGCATCGAGCTTGATACATCGCAGCATTGCACGACCCGCTTGATCGCAGCGGCACAGGCCGGCGACCGCGATGCGCTCGGTGAGTTGCTCAACCACTACCGAAAATACCTGGTGTTTTTGGCGCGAACCGGGCTGCACCATCACCTGCAAGGCAAAGCCGACCCGTCGGACATCGCGCAAGAGGTTTGCTTGGCCGCGCACGGAAACATCGCTGACTTTCAGGGCGAGTCGGCGGAAGAATTCGCCGGTTGGCTGCGTGGCATCCTGTCGAACCTGTTGGCCATGCATGTCCGCAGGTTTCTTGGAACACAGAAGCGAGATCCGCGTCTGGAGCAGAATCTGAACGTCAGTTTGGCCAGTGCCTCGGGGTTCCTGCAGTCACGCATTGCGGCCGAGATCACGTCGCCGAGTCAACACTTCGCCCGCAACGAAGCGTTTTTGCTACTCGCCGAGGCGCTCGAGTCGCTGCCGGAGGATTATCGACAGGTGATCATCTTGCGACACGTCGACGGGCTGCCGTTTGCAGAGGTGGCCAAGTCGATGGGACGAAGTGTCGACAGTGTAGAAAAATTGTGGGTGCGGGGGTTAGCGAAACTGAAGACCACGATGGGAGACGTTTGACGGTGACCACAACGGATGAAACCGAAGACGACCGCGTGGTTTCGGCGGTGAAAGACTACATGCGTTTGCTGGATGCCGACAAAGCGCCGCCGATCGATGTCTACTTGGCCGAGCACGCCGAGATCGCCGCAGCGCTTCGTCCCTCGCTGGAAGGCCTGGCGCTGGTGCATCGAGCCGGCCCCGCGCCGGCGAAACCGCTCGGAGTGGTCTCGCCCGACGCGGAATTTACGGCCAAGCCGATCGGCGACTTTCAGATCGTCGGTGAACTCGGACGCGGCGGCATGGGGGTGGTTTACGATGCGATTCAACTGTCGCTCGGGCGTCGCGTGGCGCTGAAGGTGTTGCCCTTTGCCAGCGGCTTGGACGAGGTTCGGCTTCAACGTTTTCGCAACGAAGCGCACGCCGCGGCGGCGCTGCACCATACGAACATCGTTCCGGTCTACGCGGTCGGCAGCGATCGGGGGCTGCATTACTACGCCATGCAGTTGATCGAAGGGCACACGTTGGCCGATGTGATCCATGAAATGCGTGACGCCGAGCCCGATGGCAGTCGGGAAACCGTACAACACCTCCGGGCGTCGACGATCCCACAACTCTCTGCGACGTTCGCGTCCGGCGACAGCCAGTCCGGCCGGCGCCAATATTTCGAATCGGTCGTCCGGATGACCTCTGAAGCGGCGATCGCCATCCAGCACGCGCATCAGTACGGCGTGATCCATCGTGACATCAAGCCCAGTAACCTGCTGATCGACAGCACCGGCAAAGTTTGGGTGACCGATTTTGGGTTGGCCCAAATTGAGTCTGACCCCAGCAACCTGACGCGGACCGGCGATCCGATGGGGACCTTGCGGTATGCGTCGCCGGAACAGGCTTCCGGTCAACGCACGATCTTGGATCACCGCACCGACGTCTATTCGTTGGGGGTGACGCTTTATGAATTGCTGACGCTGCGGCCGGCGATCGAAGGTGACGGCTTTCGCGAACTATTGAACCGGGTCGTCGAAGTCGAACCACCCTCGCCCGCGTCGATTGCCCCGGACATCCCGCCCGAATTGGACAACATCGTTCGCAAATCGATCGCCAAGTTGCCCGCCGAACGCTACGCGACGATGCAGGAGTTTGCGGATGATTTGCAGTGTTGGCTTGACGACAAGCCGATCAAGGCCAAGCCGCCGACGCTGCTGGAACGATTGACGAAATGGCGTCGGCGCAACAGCGGATTGGTTGCCGCAGCGGTCGCAATGTTGGTCATCGCGACGCTGGCGCTGTTGATCACCACGCTGGTGGTTTGGCGAGAACACCGCGCGACGCAGCAAGCACTCGACAGGGAAACCGAGCAACGCCGACTGGCCGAACAGAGTTTCCTACAAGCGCGATCGGCCGTCGACACGTTCAGCGATCTCAGCGAAAGTGAACTCGCCTACCGCGGCGACCTGCAAGACCTTCGACGCAGTTTTCTGGAAACCTCGCTCGAATTCTACCGCGACTTCCTCGATTTGCGATCGGACGACCCGGCACTAAAAAGTGAACTGGCAGCCACCTCATCACGCGTCGAAACGATGGTTCAGGAATTGCGGGTGCTCGAGAATGTTGCTCCATTGATGCAACTTGCCGACCCCGCGGTGCAAGAAGAATTGTCGATTGATCAAACGACGGCGGCCAATCTGGAAGTCGCCATCGCGGTGTTGGAGTCTGAACGGCGTTCGTTGATGAATCAGAATCCGGGCGGATTGAGCAATGAGAGTGCGGAAATGACGCTGCTGTTGCAGGAATTTGATGCGTTTGTCTCGCAACAATTGTCCAATGCACAGCTGACACGGTTGCGACAGATCGCCCGACAGCGGCGGTTGCCGCTCACCTTCAAAACATCCGAAATCGTCGCGGCATTGGAATTGACGCGGCAGCAACGTTCGGAGATCAATCGAATCATCGAACAGATGCGACCCGACCGTAGGGACGGACCGCCGCGCGATGGCCAGCCGCGTTCTGGGCAACAGCGTGCCGGGCAGCCAGACGATGATCGACCGCCGCGCCGTCGTGAGGACGGTCGTCGCGGCCCGCCGCCGGGCGGATTCAATTTTGGGCCGCCGAATCGATTCAACAAGGGGCAACCGCCGGAGGATCGGCGCGGTGACCGGTTCGGTCGCGGTAATGGGCCACCAATGCATGACTTTGAAGGCGGGCCTCCACGCGCTCCGGCCCACTTGGCGGCAACCGAAAACACCGTCAACGAAATTTTGAAGATCTTGACCCCGGCACAACATCAAACATGGAACACGTTGATTGGAAAACCCTTCCGGCGTTAGTGCGTGGTCCAAACGAGCACTGGGTAAGAGCCCGAGTGGCGTAAGCTTCCAGCCTGCGGATGCTCTGCGATTCAAGATGGCGAGCAAGATGCTTTCCCCATAGTTGAACGAGGAGCATGACACTGAGCTGACCGGTCAAGGCTAGAATATTTTTTCGTTTTACTGCGACGGTTTCGAAACGAGGAATGCAACTGATGTTCTAAGCGACCAGGCACTTAGGGTCCGGGCAAGGACATGAGTTTGACCGATCATCGCAGTTGCACGAACGCGTATTCAATTCCTCTGGACACGCGGTCGCCGTTCGCCTCCCCCTTTTACACCGGAAACGTTGATGAAAACCCGTTTTGCTACCCTCTTTGCCGGCTCCGCAATCCTGCTCGCCGGTTCCGCAATCGCCCAACCGCCCACTGACTCCGATCGTCGCGGGCCGGAGCGGCATCAGCGAGGTGACGGTCCGCCGCACAATTCCCCGCACAGTCCGCCTCGCGTTGGCGGCATGCGAGGCGGCCCAGAGCGGAACGGGGCACCTCCGGTCGGCCAAGTCCTGCCGGTGTTCGTTCAATCGCACCTCGGATTATCGGAGGTCCAACGCGATGCGATCGCGAAGCTGCAAGCGAAAGTGGATCGCCGGTTGGCGAAGATTTTGACGCCCGACCAACGACAGCGACTGCGGCGAGCTCCCGATGCTCGACGGCGCAGCGGCGGACCTGACGCTGGCGCACGAGGTCCCCAAGGTCACCGACCCGACGGACGCGGCCCCCAAGGTCACCGACCCGAAGCACGTGGACCC
>NZ_JANZKV010000373.1 GCF_025060895.1 Stieleria sedimenti
TTGACCGAAGGGGACCTCGCGGCAGGCGTCATCAGCGACCAGATCGTTTGCTTGGGAAAGACGTCGAAACCGTCGGATCGTCCCGATCACACCATTCGGATCATAGAAATACGTTGCACACCGCATCAAAATCGAACCGGTGGAAAGCCGAAAGGATCGACGGCACCGAATAGCGATGGCGTACTGCGGATCGCCACCAATTTGCTTGATGTGCCGGCGGAAGTCATCGCACTGATTTACTCCTACCGATGGACGATCGAGATCAACCAAGCCGGATACACCGCAAGACTGCCCTTGTATCTGCTCGCCGCCTGAGGAAAACTGTGTTATCCAAATCGAGGTCGACGCGCTTCTAGTGCTAGCAAATTGGCTGCACCGCCGCGTTTCGACTGCGAAGATGCTAACAGACAACGGAGGTCCATCGTGCGACATCGCAAAGTTCCCCCCCGCGCCCACAGCAGCTGCCACTGACGCAGCAGACGCCCAAGGCGACAGTGCCGCTAAGCGAACTCTGGGATCATCTGTCGCCGAATCAACAGCAACGACTGGTCGATCGGCTGGCAATCATGCTTCATCGTCAGCTCCCTCGAATCGAGGAGCAAAGCGATGAATGAGACTGTGCAAGCGGCATCCGATGTTGCCCGAGAACATTCGGAAAGACAGGTGTCTTCCGGTACGGTATCGGCTCAGCTTTCGACCAAGATCAAGCCGATTCATACGGCTCGACTTGCGATCGTTTACGTTCGTCAATCCACGCAGCAACAAGTACTCGATCATGGTGAATCGACCGCTCGTCAATATGCACTCGTTGACCGTGCCGAAGCACTCGGTTGGTCACGAGATCGCATTGAAGTGATCGACGAAGACTTGGGGCAAAGTGGCTCATCGAGTGAGCATCGAACTGGCTTTCGCCGGCTGCTCAATGAAGTCAGTAGCGATGCGGTCGGCTTGATCATCGGCCTGGAAATGAGTCGATTGGCTCGGTCATGCAAGGACTGGCACGCGCTCCTTGAACTCTGTGGGATTTACCAAACACTGTTGGCTGACTCCGATGGAACCTATGACCCGAGCGATCACAATGACCGACTGCTATTGGGGCTCAAGGGCACGATGAGCGAAGCAGAACTTCACGTCTTGCGAAATCGAATGTACGAAGGCTTGTGCAACAAAGCGGCGCGAGGTGAGGTCCTCAATCACCCTCCGCTCGGTTACATCCGAACGATCCAAGGCAACTTCGTCATCGACCCGGACGCGCAGGTTCAAGCGGTGGTACATAGCATCTTCGATCGCTTCAATCGCTGGGGCAGCATCAGCGGCCTCCTGAAGTCTTTGGTGCATGATGAAATGCAAATCCCAATTCGTCCGCACTACGGTCCTGATCGCGGCGAGTTGCAATGGCGACAACCCAACCGTGTCACGCTTTTGAACCTTCTTCATCACCCGATCTACGCTGGTGCCTATCGTTGGGGACATCGCGAGGTGGACCCGAAAAAAAAGATTCCAGGCCGGCGCACAACGGGGCGAACGCTCAACGCGTACGACGAATGCCGTGTCTTGATCAGGGATCGCTTCGACGCGTACATTACTTGGGAGCAGTTCGAAGAAAACCAAGAAAAACTGCGAGAAAACAGCAAGAAGAGCCGGTTCATGTCGGCTCCCGGTCGAGGCGCCAGCCTACTGGCGGGCCTCATTCAGTGTGGACGTTGTGGTCGAAGCATGTCAGTGGCTTACGCCTGCAACCGCCTTCGCTATACGTGTCAACGCGGAGCAATCGACTACGGCGAACCTGTATGCCAAAGTCTCTCTGGAGCAGAACTCGACCAAGCTATCGGGCGACTAATGATTGAAGCACTGCGTCCAGCTTCGATCGCCTTGAGTCTGCACGCGGCGAAAGATATCCAATCGCAACGTGAGCAAGTATCGCAGCAGTGGCGTCACCGCTTGCAACGAGCGGAGTACGAAGCTGACTTAGCTCGTCGGCAATACTCAAGTGTTGATCCTGGCAATCGATTAGTTGCGGCGGATCTGGAGCGTCGCTGGGAAGAGAAACTGAATGATCAAGAACGACTGCAACTAGATCATCGACGTTTTGAACAGTCGCAGCCGAACGAACTAACAAGCGAGGAACGATCACGCATCGAACGCCTATCCACTGACATCGCTGCCTTATGGTCGGACGCTGCAACGACTCCGGAAGATCGCCAAGTGATTGCCAGGACGCTTCTCGATCGCATCGTGATTACGGTCGAAGATGAAAGCGAAAACGTTGACGTTGAAATTCGCTTCGCCGGTGGCTTCGTCAACCGAATGCGACACACTCGTCCGGTTCAAACTTACGATCAGCGAAGCGACTACAAAGAGCTGATCAATCGCGTTCACCAACTTAAAGCAAGTGGCAGTACGCTCGCGCAAATCGCCGCTTCGCTTAACGACGAAGGATTCGTTCCAGCGAAACGTGCCAAGCAATTCAACCGTGGGATGATTAGCGGTTTACTCCGCCGAGAAAAACATCGGAAGAACGAACCGCTAAGCCAGCCACGAGACCGCAGTTCATTGAATGATGATGAATGGTGGCTTGCAGACTTAGCTGCTCACTTAAAGATGCCGATCGCAACGATGCATCGCTGGCGTAAAGTCGGTTGGGTGAAAGCGAGAAAGATCGATTCGGTCGGCGGCCATTGGGCGATTCATGCCGACGCCAGTGAGCTTGCGCGTTTAACCGAACTAAGAAGCTACCGTCGTGGTTGGGGCGAACAAAAAACGCCAACTCGACTGACGACGCCGGGTTCGAAAGACCGATAAATCATAAAGACAATCACAAAAGCTGTTCACTATTCTGTCCACCTGATATAGCCCTGTGCAAAGGAGTGCATCGTGATTGGGAGATCGAGATTTTCTTTCGATTCTACAAGCAACTGATGGGCGGATCCCACTTGATCAGCCACGACGACAACGGAATCGAGATCCAGGTGTACTGTTCCATGATCGCCTGTCTGTTGATCAATCTGTGGACAGGCTCAGCGCCGAACAAACGCACGTTCGAAATGATTTCCTACTACTTTCAAGGCTTGGCGAGCGAGGAAGAACTGCTCGCCAATATTGAAAAGCAGAAGCGAGTCGCGGAAGCGAAAGCTGCCAAGTCGGAGTCGGCAAAAAATCTCTAACAAGCGATACGGGGAGTCGTTTTTGAATGATTCACCCGGCGTCGATGCTGCGCGCTTGGTAAGATTCGTGCTGTTTGGCGATCCACTGCATCGCCGTATAGCATCGCCCCTTCCTTCTAAGCGTCTGACCCCGCCGTTTCATGCAACAGAGCAAACGCCGGGCCGAACACTATTGGGAAAGGGGTGTTTTCGCTCTCTGTCATCGACGAATCCTCACGTCGTCATTGAATGACCAGTCGTTGTGCCCGCCCGAAATCGCAGTGAACTGGGCGCCGGGGATCTGCTTGGCCAAGGCTTTGGCGTGTTCGATCGGAATGATCTCGTCGCCGGTGGCAGCGAATATTTCGACCGGCCCCGCATAGTCTTTCAGTGCGTCCACGTTGTCCCAATCGTCCAGCAGTAACAGACGCACCGGCAAAAAGAAAAACCGTTTGGACGCCACGCTCGCCAGGGTGTCAAACGGGACCACCAGCACGATTTTGTCCGGCGGCGTTTCTTCCCAGGCAAGCTCACAAGCAGGGCCGCTACCGATCGATTCACCGAGCACACAGACGGGCGTGTCCGGGTACTGTGATTTCAAAATCCGATAGGCCTCCGCCGCTGCTCGATTGAACGAGTCTCGACACGATTTCCCCTCCCGCGCCCCATAACCCGGATACTCCAGCACGTAGAGAGAATCCTGGTCGGACATGCGGCTGAGCACATAATCGCGATCTGCGGCTTGACCGCCGTTCCCATGCGTCATCAACCAAATGGCCCGTGCCCCGGGCACTTCTCGGCAATAGCCGAGGGTGCGATTTTCGATCAACCACGGCTGAAGCAGCGTGGGCACCTCGCGGTGGCTGGGAAGAAACAGCAAGAACCGTTGGCAGAGAAAGACAACCATCGTGACAGCGACATAGGGAATCATCACCGTGGCAATCAACCGAAGCGTTTGCGTCATCATCCGCCGAATCACGATCAGGATCTCCCAATAAACAAGCTGCGATCTCTGCGGGAACGAGTCAATTACAGCAGTCCAGGTCCTCGACGAAACGCTGGTCCGGATGGATCCGATCGTAGGGAAGGCCGAGTTGTTCGGAGATGATGCGACGCACCTTCAGCGCTCGCTCGCGGTTCGTGCCCGGCGAACAGTTTGCGACGAACTCATCTTCCGAAATCGGTGGCCACCGTCGCCGAAAATCGCGACTGCGTTTGGCTTCCAACGCCAGAACCCAAGCAACGATCAGGGCAACCACAGCCAAGAGGAACAAGACGTCATACATGCGAAAATTCTCCATCGGACATCACCGGTCCGATGGACCCGATGATTCGCGTTTCGAGGGCAAGACGACGATCGATCGATCGACAACCATTAGCGTACTTGATCGTAACCAACCGTGCTAAACGAGCGTCGCGAACGCGAACATCAGCGTCAAGGCAGAAAGCCGATCACCAATGACATTGGCAAGCGTTGGTGTGCAGCCTTTAG
>NZ_JANZKV010000374.1 GCF_025060895.1 Stieleria sedimenti
ACTTATCGTTACATCTTGGTGCTCGGCTGCAAGCCGGTGACGCCTTATCACGAGCGTTTTGGGTCAAACAACCTGCGGGGAGACTCGCGACAACCTGTTTTTTCCACACTGTTGTTGGGAGATCCACAATGAATTCTGTGCCACGAGAGCACTTTGGGATCGGCATCGATACCGCTCGGTATGGACACCATGTTTCGTTCTTGGATGAACAAAAACGGACTGCCGCAAAGCCTTTTCACTTCACCGAAAACGCCAAAGGCTACCAAAAACTTGAAGCTGCGATCAATCAGTTGCGAAAAAAGCACACTGATTGCGTCCTCCACATTCGCGTCGATGCCGCAGGTCAGTATGCGGAAAACTTGCTGCGATGGTTGCATCGACTCGACGGACCCTCGGTCATCTCGGTGGGCCAACCCGCACGCAACAAAGCGTATCAAAAAGTCCATTACGAAAAACGCAAAGCCGACCCCGTCGATAGCCTTGCTTGTGCAAGGTTCGCCATCGTCGAACGGCCGCCGGCGATGCATCAGCCTCAAGAAGAGTTTTCGATCCTGCGCGATGCAGTCGCTCAGATGGAAGCCTCCGCCACGGCGCGAACACGACTGATCAACCAGTTGCACAACATGCTCGCCCGAGCGTTTCCTGAGCTCGCCGTGTTGGTCAAGAACGTCGGTTCCAAGTCGATCCTGAAGCTCCTGCTGAAGTACCCGACGGCCGAACGAATGGCCGCGGCACGATTGGACTCGATTGCCAAGTTGCCTCACATCGACAAGGAATTGGCCGGTCAGCTCAACGAGGCTGCCAAGAACTCCACGGCCAGCAGTCGGAGTGCCGCTTCGGAGTTGCTGATCAAGCGGAAAGTCAAGTCGATTCTCAATGAGATCGAGGTTCAAGAGGAACTCGATGCGATCGTGAAAAACGCGGTCAAAGAACTGCCCGCTGGGCCTCACCGACGCATCCGTTCGATTCCCGGAATCGGCACACAAACCGAAGCGGCCTTGCTCGCCAAGATCGTTTCGATCGACCGCTTTGGCAGCGCACGTGCGTTGATCGGCTACTTTGGGATCTTTCCCGAAGAAGTCGATGTTTCCGGCCTCAACAAAGACGGTACGCCCAAGTCAGGCAAGGAAATGCGGATGAGCCGCAAAGGCAACGACCTGGTACGACGCCTGCTTTACACGGCAGCCCAGACCGCGGTCAAACACAACCCTCCGGTGCGAGCGTTGTACGCGCGACTGATGGCCAATGGGAAGGACTACAACACGGCGATCGGTCACTGCATGGCAAAGCTGCTGCGGCAAGTGTTTGCCGTTTGGAAGAAGGACTGCGAGTTTGATCCTCAGTGGGAAGCTGGCGCCGCCCAAGGCGAGAGCCAACCCGTCGAGCCAGCCGAAATGGAAGCGTCGCAGGAGGAGGAAAAGGTCGCGGGCCACAGCCAGGCGCAAGGGCCGAGTCGAAAAGTGGTCACCGCGACCGACTCGATTGTAGCCGCACCGCGTCGTCCGCTCAACTTTGCCGACCTCCGCTCCTTGGTCTCGATGACCGATGTCTTGCAGCTATTGAACTGGAGCGGCCAAAGCAATCGCGCCACCCTGCGTGGCCCTTGCCCCGTGCATCGATCGTCGAGTCCGAATTCCAAGAGCTTTGCGGTCAACGTGACTAAAAAAGTTTACTGTTGTCACAGTTGCGGCTCAGAAGGCAATGCGTTGGATCTTTGGGCGGCAACCCAGAACATGTCACTCTTTGACGCCAGTTGGGATCTGATTGAGCGGCTAGGACTTGAAGCTCCCTTGCTGCAAAAAAAAGAGGAGAACTGCACCGTCTGAGCAACCCGTTCCGATACAGCCCTCCCTACTTGAACCCGTAAAACCGGGTCTGGGATCCGCTGCGCACCACCCCAACCGAAGCGACAAAAAGATGCAAAAAAAACGAAGCGTCATCACGCTCGACGCCCTTGACAATCCACGTTACATCTTACGCGTC
>NZ_JANZKV010000375.1 GCF_025060895.1 Stieleria sedimenti
GGATAGATCGCATTTCGTTCACGCTGCTAACCCACGCCTGACGACAGCGCCCACTTCTTCTTTTGCGTCTTCTCGCGTTCTTTTGTGGCAATTGATTCGCCGTCGTTTGATCGTGACCCGAAGGTCGCCCACCAGATTTCATCGAACCTCTGTTTCCTGGGATTCGCATTTGATGTCACGGTTCGATAGGTGCGCGGTCGACTCCGCCGAGGAAGGCAAACCGACGCCTGTCGATCGATTACGAGCACGAGCACCGCGATGCTGAGTACGAGCACGATCCAAGACAATCCGACGCCTGAAGTGCCGACCGCTGATTGGGTGACTCGATTTCCCACGGCGATTCCGATCGAGTACATTGGCAAGCAGCGGCGATGGCTCGGGCTGTCGTCGCGGCCGGACGCGTGAACCAGGTGGTGCACCGCAGTCGGCGAGTTGAGTTTGTTTTTGAGTTCTGGTCCATCGCGCCGACGCGGTGACCACCGCCGTTCGCGGCGGTAGACGTAGCTGCGATCGACCAACGCCTGTCGTCCATGCTGCTGATTGGTGCGCTCGAAGTTGGCCCACCTGATGGCGTCGAACCTCCGTTTCCTGGGATTCGCTTTTGATGTCGCGGTTTGACCGGTGCGCGGTCGACACGGCAGACGAAGACAAACCGACGCCTGACGATTTCAACGCTGACAACCGACGCCTGACATGCCGGCTGGAGATTGGGACGCCCGAATTTCCCTTGGCAATTCGAATCGAGTACATTGGCAAACCGCGACGATCATTCTGACCGGCGTGCCGACCGACGCCACGAACCCGGCGATGCACCCCAGCACGCTCGTTGCCGCGAGACACAAACTTTCACCCCGTTTCGATCATCACGCTCACGTCATCTCAATCGTAGAGGTCCGCGTGCGAGGTGATCGCTGATGTTCACGCTGCTAACCGACGCCTGACGACAGCGCCCGGTTCTTTTGCGTCTTCTCGCGTTCTTTTGTGGCAATTGATTCGCCGTCGTTGGATCGTGACCCGGAGGGCGCCCACCGGATTTCATCGGACCTCTGTTTCCTAAGATTCGCATTTGATGTCACGGTTCGATAGGTGCGCGGTCGACTCGGC
>NZ_JANZKV010000376.1 GCF_025060895.1 Stieleria sedimenti
TCGGTTAGCAGCGCGAACGTAAAGGATCACGCGGTCGCCGCGAGTGATCCTCCACTTCAAAAACCACGACTCGGCGACTCGTCGTGCATCCGCTTGTTATCGCAAAAAGCAGGCTACTAGCACTGGTAGGATCTGGCGTCACTCGTCGCTGTCAGGCCCCATTGGTTCTCGACGGCATGAAGAAATCCATCCTGAGATTCAGTCCCAATTCGGTACACCGAAACGTCGTGCACCCCACCATTACGGAGATCGAGTTTAACGTATCGCTCCCCTTCCATTGACCACCGCGATACGTAGCATCGGATTCCCACAACGTCTGCTCGTTGGATCTCATCAATCAGCTCGCCATTTCGATAGTATCGTATGGAGTTTTGGCCAATCTCAATCGTCCAAACTCGAGGCCAAATCAGAGTGACAAAGTACTGAAGCCAAACGCCGATGGTTAGCGTAAGTGTCACAATCCAGAATGGCCCTAGATCCTGATCAGCTAACAGCAGGGCGCAGATCATTGCTGAAGCGATTGCCGTGCCGAACAATGCATAAAACAGCTTGTCATCGTTTGACGACTTCGTGAAGCGTTTAACTTCCATTTGTTTGCGATAACGGTGCGGTTCAGCGGGCGGCGGCGAACGACTCAGCCACTGCGAAAACGGCGACCACCGCCGCTCCGTTGCAACCGATGGTTCGCCGCGTCTTTGGACTCTCTGACGAAACCCACAGGTACGGTATCCAGCTTTACGAGAAAAACAAACCCAGAGCCACAACGAATGTGATTGCCTCGCGGTAGGCGATCACACGAATACTGAATATATCCACGACAAGTCGATTCCAGATTTCCCGAGCAAAGTACGCAGCCACAAACATCATCACGAGGAATCGCACGAAATCAACCAGTGACGTCATGACGATACCCGTGAATGGAACGTCTTTTCCGGCATCCGAAAGTGCGAATTTAAGCACACCAATCGCAGCTGAGTACAGGATGAGCAGGGCATTAAACGAGGTAGTGATTTCCGGCTTTCGTTTCATTCGTCAATCGCGAAGCAAAGGTCATGGGGTGAGCGGTCTAGTTGTATTCGCCTGTGCTAGTGTCGGCGAACGTCCACCGTTCACCGCGGCACGGCGAACGACATTGTATTTTCGATTGACGCCGACTCCGTGCCTGCGTGTGCAACGGATGGTTCGCGCGTCCGGCCACGACGACGGCACGTGCCATCGCCGCTCTGTGCTACTGTACTCGATCGGAATCGCGAAGGGAAATTCAGCGTCCTAATCAGCGGCCGGCACGTCAGGCGTTGGTCTGTCTTGAATCGTACTTGTACTCGTACTCAGCATTGCGGTACTCGTACTCGAATCGACAGGCGTCGGTTTGTC
>NZ_JANZKV010000377.1 GCF_025060895.1 Stieleria sedimenti
ACTAAATGGGAATGCACCCGTGCACACAGGCAATGGTGGCAATCAAGCCGATCAGGGACAACACGATGATCGGCAACCATGACGGGCCGGCTTTGTCGAATCGATCGAAGAGTCTTTGGGAAGCGTTCATGGATCGTTAGCGGTGGGAAGTTGCCGAGCAAAAGAAACCCGATCCATGACATGCTAACAGTTGAGCATGCCAAGGACGACCGGCGGATCGCAGGTCCCAGGCGCCGATCCGACCGTTTTCCCCTTGCGGACCATTTCGCGATCGAAGCCGGCGGTTAGAATGACATGCCGGCAGTGCCCTTTCACTCAGTCCTGAGGTCTTGGAAGCGGCGCCGTGAACCACGGTCGCTGATCGCCCCATGATCTATCAACGTCTCCTTCGTCCGCTGTTGTTTCGCTTTGATCCGGAGTGGGCGCACGATCAGGCGATCGCCTGGGGGGCGGCGGCCACGGGAATCCCCGGTTTGCTTCGCTGTGCGTCACGGATGCATCGCGTCGATGATTCGCGTTTGAACATCCGGGTCGCTGGAATCTGTTTCGAAAATCCGCTCGGGCTGGCCGCGGGGTACGACAAATCGGGACGCGCTGTCGCGGCGATGGCGTCCTTGGGTTTCGGCCACCTCGAAGTCGGCTCGGTTTCGGCAATCCCCTCGGCGGGAAACGCCAAACCGCGTTTGTGGCGATTGCCGATCGATCACGCGATCTGCGTTCACTACGGATTGCCCAACGACGGTGCCGCCGCAGTGGCGAAACGATTGCAAGACCAGTCGATCAGCACTCCGCTGGGGATCAACCTGGTCAACACCAATCATGGCGAGTGTTCGGACGCGATCAGCCCCGACGAGATTCTTCAGGATTACGTCACCGCGGCCGATACGTTGCGGGAGTGTGCGTCGTATTTCATGCTGAATCTGAGCTGTCCCAACACCTCCGATGGCCGAGCGTTTTTTGACACCCCGGGCCACCTCCGCGAGTTGCTTGATCGACTGGCATCGATTTCCATCGATGTCCCACTGTTTCTAAAACTCTCGCCGGACTGGGACGATGCAGCGATCGATCGAATCTTGCAGACGGTCGATGGATTCGAATCGGTCGCCGGGTTCATGTTCAATTTGTCGTCGCGGCGGAGGTCGGGTTTGGCGACGCCGCGTGAGATTTGGAACGATTGGCCCGGCGCGATTTCGGGAGCACCGACGAAGGAATGGATGGACCGGCGAATTGTCAGCCTGTACCGGCAAATGGATCGCCGGCGTCACCGGATCATCGCCGCCGGCGGAGTGGCAACCGCCGAGGATGCCTATCGCAAACTCCGCGCGGGCGCATCGCTGGTCCAGTTGTTGACGGCGTTGGTTTACGAAGGCCCGGGAGTGGTCCGCCGGATCAATCGCGGGCTGTTGGGATTGTTGGAGCACGACGGCGTCTCGCATATCGACGACATCGTGGGTGCGGATGTGGATTTGTCGTAGGGCATGCCGTGGCGTAAGCTTCTAGCTTGCGATCCGGGCCGAAGGCCCGCACGATACCTACTCGGCAGCCGGCTGCAGAACCAAGGTGCCGAAGTTTGACGTGTCTTGCCAGGAATCGTCGTCGGTGTGATTCCATTTGGCGACCGCGCCGCGTTCTCCACTGCCAGGGTCGTCGTTGACTTGCAGTTCGACGCCCAACTTTCGGCCGGCGGTAAGTTGATCGCCCTGGATCTTGATCGCCATTTCGATGACGTATCCCATTTTGGTTTTGCGGGCAGCCGCTTTCAAGTTGGATTCGTCGAATCCGGAGCCTTGGCCCGACAGTTCGCCTTTGTAATTGACTCGGTATTGGGCGTCGTCGGATTCATAATAGGTCGTTCGTTTTTGGTTTTCATCCAAGAAGAATTCGACCGAATCCTGGGCCCATGAATCACTCGCGTCTGCGGACAGGTTTGAGTCTTTGACCTGCCAGAGCGTGTAGAGGTGTTCTTTGTCCCAAAGCACACGCACGGTCGCCGTCGCCATCTCGTCTTCGTCGACGGCTAGTAACGCTTCGACGGCCTTGTTGACGTTCACGCGGGGCGCCTTCTTCCACGCTTCGTCGACCTTGCCATCGATCTCGGGAGTTCCCTGGATCGCCGCGATCGTCGGTTCCTGTGGTTTGGGTTTCGTCTCATCCTGGGCGACGGTCGTGCTGACAAACGCGAGGCATGCGGCGGAAAGTAATGTCAGGCGCTTCATGATTGGAATTCCAAAGACGAGGGGAAGTGAAAAGTGGAATGCCCATCGATGTTATACTGTCGCCGGGGGAGACTCTGTGTCCGAAAAGACGTCCAATGGGGCCAATCGATGAACTATTTCCGTTTGCTTGTGCTGGTGCTCTTGGGTGCGTCGTGTGTCGCCGCGGACGAGCGACCCAACATTCTGTTCATTTACACTGACGACCAGTCGTCGCGAACGGTGGGGTGCTATCCCGAGTCGTTTGACTGGGTGGAAACGCCCAATATCGACGAACTCGCCAAGACCGGCGTCCGGTTTTCTCATGCCTACATCGGGTCCTGGTGCATGCCCTCGCGGGCCACGCTGTTGACCGGGTTGCACCAGCACGGGATCGAGTCGATGCGGATGGTCGGCCAATATCCCGGCAGCGACTACGATCCGAACCAGTGCCGGTTCTGGCCCAGCGTTTTCCGTGCCAACGGGTACACCACGGCTCAAATCGGCAAGTGGCACACAGGGATCGATCCCGGTTACGGCCGCGACTGGGATTATCAAATCGTTTGGAACCGGCCCCGTCACCCCCAGAATTCGCCGAACTATTACGACAACCAGTTGATCAGTAAGAACGGCGGCCCGCCGAAGATGACCAAAGGATACAGCACCGACAACTACACCCATTGGGCGGTCGAGTACATTCACGGCAACGGCCGCACGCCGGACAAGCCCTGGTACCTGTGGCTCTGTTACGGAGCCGTGCACGGACCGTTCACGCCGGCTGACCGACATCGGAACGAGTACCCCGGCATCGATGTGCCGTTCCCCGCCGACGTCTATCCGCCGCGGCCGGGAAAGCCGAAATACGTTCGCGAAATGGAGTTCTGGGAACCCGGCCCCGACGGCGTGCCGGTTGAACGCAAGGTCCGCGACTTAGGCCCCGTCGGCATGAAGGACATTCCTGGACGCCCGCTCGCCGATTGGATTCGTCAATACCATCAGGGCGTGTTGGCCATCGACGAGGGAGTCGGCCGGCTGATGAAAGCACTCAAGGAATCCGGACAAGATGAAAACACCTTGGTCGTCTTTACGTCCGACCAGGGGTTTGCGTGGGGTCAAAAGGGGTTCAAGTCCAAAGTCGCTCCGTATCGGGGAACGGTCGAAGCGCCGTTGATTATTCGTCCGCCCGGAAAGATCGCTGGTCGTTGTGCCGGACGGGTCATCGAGCAACCGGTCAGCGGCGTCGACTTGCCGCCGACGTTCTTTCGCTTTGCCGGAATCGATCTGCCTTGGAAGATGCACGGGTTTGATCTCAGTGAATTATTTCAGTCGAAGGCGGAAAACTGGAATCACCATGCCATGCTGGTCCATACTGCAAAGCAATACGGATCGGCGACCGATCAAATTCCCGCAAGCGATGATCCTGACTTGTATCATGGGCCAGGAGTCCCCTGGTACGTGATGTTGTGTGAAGGGCGTTACAAGTACATCCGTAATCTGGTCGCCGGTGAAACCGAAGAGTTGTATGACATGGAAAACGACCGCGAGGAATTGATTAATCTCGCGCACCACCCGTCAAACGGTTCTCTATTGGAACGATTGCGGAACGCAACGGTCGATGAATTGAAACGCACCGAAGCGGGATTCGTCGATCAGCTTCCGCCGGTCGGGACCGAGCAGATTCGCAAAACGATGAAAGGAACTGAAGAATGAACCGCAGTGTGTTCGGCAATCGATGCCGTGTGGGTTGGTGGATGGTGCTGGCCATCTGTGTCATGGGACGATCGTCGATCGCACAGGATTATCATCCACCCCGGTGTGAGATCGTGCCGCTGGCCGATCATCAAGTCTCGCTACGAATCGACGGTCGCGAAAAGCTGCGTTGGCACTACGGCGAGCAGTACCCGCGACCGTTTTTTTATCCGTTCAACGGACCGTCGGGAGAAACATTGACGCGGATGGGGCACCCGGGCGCCCAGAATCATGATCATCACCGATCCGTCTGGTTTGCCCATCACAAAGTCGACGGCGTCAATTTTTGGGCCGACGGCAGCGGATCGAAAATCCGACAAACACACTGGTACCGTTACCGCGATGGAGATGGAGAAGCCGTCATGGCGACACACCTGTTGTGGATCGACGGCGAGGGCGTCGAGCGGATGCAGCAGGACGTCGTCGTCGCGCTGATGGGTATCGACAACGGCAGGGAAACCGCGGAGCATGCCGTCGAGTTTCAGCTCACGTTTCGTCCGGGCGAGGGAAGAGACAAGGTGACATTGGAGCAAACCAATTTCGGCTTCTTGGCCGTCCGGGTTGCCGCCAGTCTGTCCGCCTACTTCGGAGGCGGACGGTTGACCAATGACGCCGGCGTTCAAGGCGAACCAAGCCTGCATGAAAAACGGTCTCGGTGGATGGATTATTCCGGCCCGATCGCGGTGCCGGCCCCGGAAGGACGGACGCTGGTCGAGGAAGGGATCACGTATTTTGATCACCCCAGCAATCCGGGCTTTCCGACGCATTGGCATGTTCGTCAAGACGGCTGGATGGGGGCGTCACCCGGGATGAAGACCGCGATCGAAATCACCGATGAGAATTCGCTGGTCCTTCGCTACCTGCTGTATGCCCATTCAGGATCCGTTGATCTGCAGCGCGCCGAATCGGTCCACCATGCGTTTGCGAATCGTCCGGGGTTTCGAATCCGCAAACCGAATCAAGATGAACCGCATCGGCAGTATGAGGTGGAGCGGATGCGGTAGTAGAATGAGATCGTTTTGCCCCCATTGTTTTGCCCCGCCTTCGATTGAATCATGATTCTGCCCCCAATGATTCTGCCATTCCTCCTCCGCAGGTTCGCGATGCTCGAAACACGGACTGAGTTTCCACGACCGAAATTGTGGGCACCGTTCACGATTTATGGGGTCGGGCATTAGGTCCTCGTTGGGGACAACGAGGACCGCAAGCTGGAAGCTTGCGCCACTGGTTGGGGATCGTCGGCAAACGTGTTAAAAGAATGGCCGGTCGGATGGACTGTTATTCTTTTTAGTGAGCACATCGATGCAGCAACGTAGACTTGGACGCAGTGGAATTGTCGTCAGCGATATTTGTATGGGCACGATGACGTTCGGGCTTCAGTGTGACGAGCCCACCAGTCATCGCATCTGCGACACGGCGTTCGACGCCGGAATCGATTTTTTCGACGCCGCGGAAATCTATCCCGTGCCGCCGTCGGCCGAACGATTCGGGGTGACCGAAGAGATTGTGGGACGCTGGTTGAGCACCAAGCCGCGTGACTCGGTGATCATTGCGACAAAGGTAACCGGTCCCGGGCACGGCTGGTTCAAGCCGCCGGTTCGCCACGGGAAAACCGCGTTGGATCGCAATCAAATCATCCGCGCCTGCGAAGATTCGCTGCGCCGGTTGGACACCGATTACATCGATCTGTACCAGACCCACTGGCCCGATCACGGCATGCCGTATGAAGAGGTGTTGGGCGTGCTGACGGAACTGCGTGACGAAGGAAAAGTCCGTGTCATCGGCGCTAGCAACGAAACCTGTTGGGGCATGATGAAGGCCTGTTGGGCGGCGGACGTTTACGATGTCGATCGCTACGAGACGGTGCAGAATAACTTCAGTCTGATCAACCGTCGCTGTGAAAGTGAGTTGGCACAAGTCTGCCGCCGCGAAGGCATTTCGTTGCTGCCCTATTCGCCGCTCGGCGGTGGCGTGCTGACGGGCAAGTATCAGGATGGACCGCCGCCTGGGGCTCGCTTTACCGACTACCTGACCGGCGACGGTGAACGTCAGAAACGGATGGCCAAGCGCTTCGTCAATGATCGCACGCTGGAAACCACGCGCCGTCTGACCGAGATCGCCCGCGGCATTGGCGTCAGCGTGACCGCGTTGGCGGTGGCCTGGAGTCGCCAGCATGACTTTGTCGCGTCAACCATCATCGGCGCCACGTCCGTCGAACAATTGAACGAATCGCTGGAAGCACGCGACCTGATTCTGTCCGACGAAATCTTGGCCCGCATCGACGAGGTCGACTTCGAGATTCCGACGCCGATGACCGAAGACGGCCTGCGGCGTCTTTAGTGCGCTGGCAATTCGGAATGGTAAGGCATACGTGTTGGTGTGCAGGCT
>NZ_JANZKV010000378.1 GCF_025060895.1 Stieleria sedimenti
CCGCGCACCTATCGAACCGTGAAATCAAATGCGAATCCCAGGAAACAGAGGTCGGATGAATTCCGGTGGGCGCAATTTGACCGAACCAATCAAACCGTGGACGAAGCAATAGCCACAGAGTGCTCAGAGGACACAGAGAAGACGAGGACCGTTGCAGTCAGGAGTCGGTTAGCAGCGCGAACTTGTTTATTACCTGGTCTCGCTGGCCAGGGGTCTTATCTGCCGCCTTATTCCCGGGTCGATAAGGATTGGGCGGTCTTATCCCTGTCTCGGCGATAAGTGTTCTTCGAATTATCCTGTTTTCTGAAAAGACTGCAACCCGTTGGGGCTGCCGGAACCCCTCCGCCGAGAAAGGCTGTTCTGCAGCGGGCATCGAATCCGGTTTCGCAGAAGGGGCCAGGCCGATGGCGAGGCAAAGTGGTGGCGGAAAGCAGTGGGACGGAAAGCCGGACTGGGCGTTGATTTGGCATCAAAAGCTGGCAATCTTTCATGGTGCCGGTGGCGATTCGAATTGGTGTTTTGGCCAGGCCGAAGTGATCGAATTTCTGGTGGACCGAAAAAAGAAGGGCGCGACGACTTGGAAACGGCTAAAGATCGCCGAAGCACTTTCGGAACCTCGCACGCGTTTCGTCACAGTTTCGCGACTCATCTGTTGAAAGACAACACGGACATACGGGTCGTGCAAGAACTGCTGGGGCACAAGGACATCTCAACAACGATGATCTATTTGCATTGCCTCAACGACTCGGAAAAGGAGGTCGTTAAGCATTGATGTCGTCGAAACCCGCTGGTGGGCGCTGGGGGGTGGGACAGGACGATGGGCGTAAGACGATGCGGAGGAGGTTGGCAGAATGATTCGGGGCAGAATGATAAGAAAAACGAAGTGGGGACGGATCAAATTGTTGTCGTGACGTTGCGAGTGACGACGCACCGACTGATTTTCGGTTCCTCAAATCACTTGGCCGCGGTTGATCGGTGTCACGCTTCAATTCGCGTCTTGATCAGCGGATAGTATCCCAATCACACTGCTAGTCTCGTGTCACGAGGGACGCTTGCATCGTGAAAGGGTTGGAGCCCCTCCGCTTTTAGGCGATCTGCGACATCCGCCTCGTGGAATGCACCGCGAGTGGCAGGGGACGTCAATTGTACAAGTGACGGATTTGATCGTAGCGAAAGGCGCTAAGACGTTCGCAGCGAGGGCCCTCTCTGGCGTGTGCTTGCTGCGCAAACGCCGTCTCTTCCAGAGGGAGAGAATCGAAATGGATGAATGGTGCTACCCACCAACTGCAACCGACCCTAGCCATCGACGGGTTGGCTAGCCGGAGAGTACGCCTGCGTTGCCATCCTGGTTTAGAAGGTGCACCAAAATTGTCTCCGACGCTTCGATCTCGCTCGTTGCTAAGTCAGACGCGGTGCTGTCCGCTGCCAGAAAGTTGACGAAA
>NZ_JANZKV010000379.1 GCF_025060895.1 Stieleria sedimenti
TGAAGGCTGGACACCAACGAGCCGCCACCACTTACGGTGCGGCGACGTCGTGCAGGGTGGCGCCTTTGTCGTCGCTGAGCACCAGGATCGCGTAACGCTGGGCGCCTTTGGCATCGGCGGCACTGATGCTGGTGTAGTCAAACCGTCCACGCCCATCGGTGTAGCCGTCTTTGAAGAATCGGACACTGCCATCGGGATAGCGGGCATAGACCTTCACATAGGCACCGGCGACCGGGCGATGGGAAGTGGCATCGGTGGTTTGCAGCTGCCCAAAGCCTTCACTGACATAGGTCGTCAACTCACCCCCGTAATACAACGACGTGTTTCGCGAGGCCCCGACGTTGGCTTCGACCAACAGCGTTTTGCTTCGCAGATCGGCCGGGATCGGGTAGCGTGCCGTGCCGGTCTTGGATTGCATCGTCACGGTGTCGGCCCGTGTCGGTCGCACCATCGCGATCCGTTGCAAGTCATCGCGTGCAAACGGGGCGTTGCTGAACAGCAGTTCCAGGTCGACGCCGTACAAGTTGATGTCGACTTGGTCGGTGTTGCGGTGGTCGATTCGCACCGTGTCGTCTTCCACACGGACGATCACTTCGGGGACCGACGCAGACGCTTGGCTGTTGGCCCGGTCTCGGTCGGCGATCGCCAGGTCGGCAGCCTTGGGCGAAACCCCGGCATCATCGATCGCTTTCGGGGCACCGACCGAAACGAGTTGCCCGGCGTCCATCAGTTCGAATCGCTGGCGAACGTGCAGTCCCATCTGGGCAAAGCGGTCGTTCCAACGCGGAACGGGATGGGATTCGTAGCGACCGGCGATTTCCAAGGCCGCTTCATAGTTGCCTTGATGGAGCGCCAGGTAGCCGGCCAAGTAATCGTGCTGCAACTGACTGGGAACTTGTTCGCGATTGAGCGTGCCGAAGAACTGCGTCGCTTCTTCGATCCGGTTTTGAAGCAACAGGTAATACGTCAGCGGCATCTTTTCGGTGCTCGCGATTTCGGCTTGGAAACCGAGTCGGCGGACGAACTGTTGGTAGTGGTTCAGGAAGGTCGGGTTGAGAATCTCGTCGACTTCACCCAAACGATGGATTCGGGCGCGAACCAGCGGCGCGTATTCCAGGTGTTCATAGGCACCTTGTTCGATCGAATCGATGGTCAACAGGGTCGACTCCAGCGAGGGGCCGACGCGTGCGATCAAGTCGTTGCGAAGCGAAAGGAAGCGACGCATCGAATCCAGGTCATCGTGATGAAAACCGTACGCCCAAACCGCGGCCTCGGGCAATCGCGCTTGCTTCATCACATCGACGACGGTTTCATAGACGTCGCGATCACGCATCCGATGCAGCACGTGGTTCCAATCGAGTTCATGCAGATTGGCCTGATCGAGGAACGTTTTGATTTCAGCGGCCGAACCGTCCCGGGCGATCGATTGCCAGGTCACCGCGTCATCGTTCCATTCTTCGGCGACGTTGAACGTCTTTTCTTTTCCACTGGCCAACAGCGTTTCGCCCTGAGAAACGGTTGCGGGGTAGTGGACGAATTTGCCAACGGCGGGGAAGTAGAACTTGTAGTCGATGGCCGAGACGGCAAATGGTGCCAGCTTGATCGTCTTGCTGTCGGTGACTTGGCTGCCGGCCAGCGGGATGCTTCCGGCGGGGATCTGCCAAAACAGCTCGACGATCTTTTCGGTCGCCGTCGGGTTCGAAACCACGACTTGCCCCTGGTAGGCTTCGCCGGTGACGAACTGGTCGGGTTCTCGCGGTTCGTCGTCGTCGCGGCGGTCCTGGTTGACTTGCTGGAAAAGTTGCCCGATCAGCACGCCGGGCTCCGCGTCGGCGGGTTCCAGCGTTCGCAGGCGTTTGGTCACCAGGGCGACGGGGTGTTCCGGCCGATAGACGGTCTCGGGTCTGGATGGCAATGAGATCTCGCCGGATTTCAGCGGCAACCCACACATCGCCAAGGCGATCAACGCGGAGTGTCGATTGTTGGTGCATTCGAGCAAGTGTTTCGACACCGACGGCACCGATGCGTCGTCGGTCCACTCGTTGTTGGCCAGTTCGTTCCAAAAGGCGTTGATCGGAATCAGTTCGATCGGTGACGGACCACCGACGACACGGACTCGATCGAAGTGGCTTTCGGCCCATTGCTTGGTGCTGTCGAGTTCTTGGTAGAACGCACGTTGAGCTTCGAGCCCCAGGCCGCGCGCCCCGAACATCATCGCGTTGCCCGGCGCGGCTTTCTGCATGCGGCCGAGTCGACGGGCGACGTCGGCGCGCCGACCCGCTTCGAGTTTTTTGTCGGCCGCGCCGCCACCCCCCATGCCTCCGGCCATGCCCATTGGCATGGCCATATCCGTATCCATGTGGACCTCACCGTCGAACAATCCGAAGGTTTCAGCCATTGCTTCCATTTCAACCATTGAGCCGGAAACCGACATGCGGCTGGATCGCAAGGCGCTTTCGATCAGTTTGCGGCGGGTCCCGTAGTCTTCATCGAGCAGGGCGACCGATTCAAACAGATCGCGGCGAATGGAGGCGCGTAGCGCCGGGACTCGGATGGCCAGCAGGGCGCGTTCGGCGGCGGAGAGTCGCTGGTATTTCCAGAGCGTCGCGTACTCGGACAGGTCGTTGCCGAGCAACCAATGATCGATGAATTGCTTTTCTTTCTTGTTGCTCAGATAGGGTTTGATCACCGAATCGAAGAATTCGCGATCGTGCATCCGCAGGAACAGATGCAACTCGTGGCAGGCAAGCTCGGAGTAGTGCGTAAGTTTTTCGGCCGTGGTTAGCGTGTGCCAGCGACCGAGCACCTGGAATTCGTCCAGCCGCTCATCGTCGATGAGCGTCCGATAAATCGTCATCAAGGAATCGACGTTTCCGTAGACCTGGACCTGGGCCGAGCCGAGCTGGGCGAGGTCGAGCGGATCAGCGGCCGAAACGATCGAAACGGCCCGTTCGAAGGACAGGGATTGATCCAGCGGCAGGGAGTTGGCCAGTCGCAGGTCTTCCGTTTCGGGATCGGTCAATGGGGCCGTCAGCGTTCGTCGCAACACGGTCGCCGGATCGGCCACGATCACCTGGACGATCGGCATGCCATCGATCAGGTCGGCGGGGATGGTGACGCGGCCGTCGGCATCCGCGATCAAGTTGGCCGCCAGCACGCCACCGTCGGACAAGAAGTCAAAATCGGGGGCGGCAGCAACGCCACCCTCACCTTCGAACGCGCTGTCGGCTGATCGAGACATGCTCTCCCGTGCCGGTGCGGCCGATGGCGGGGGAACTGCTCCATCGCGGGCACTTTGACTTTCGTTCGACGTCGTTTCAGTTTCCCAGGGGTTCAGCAGGATGCTGGGTTGGGGCAACATCACGCCGGGGTATTTGGCGGCGTATTGCCGACGCAACACGTACTCGTATTCGTCACCCAAACGCAGATCGCTGA
>NZ_JANZKV010000038.1 GCF_025060895.1 Stieleria sedimenti
TTAGCGGAACGGCGCGAGCCCTCCGGTCGCGCTTCAAAAACACCGTGAACGACCGGAGGGCTCGCGCCCTGCCGCTAACAAATCGTTCACGGGGTAAGGCTCCGCCTCCGGCCGACGCGAGGCAGAGCCTCCAAAACAGTGTGTTCCCAGGCGGAGCCTGGGAACAAGTACTCGTTCACTCGGCGGCGATGCGGTTGATCGCGTTCAGCATGGCCAGGATCGTGCTTTCGACGCTGTCGGTGCTGACGCCGGTGCCGCGATACAGTCGGCCCTTGTGTTCGACTTCCAAGTTGACTTCGCCGATCGCGTCGCGGCCGAGGGTGGCGCTGCGGACGCGATAGTCTTTGCAGACCAGTTGCACGCCGGTGATCTGCTCGACGGCCCAAAACGCGGCATCGATCGGCCCGTCACCCTCGGTGACTTCGGCGGACTTCTCTTGGCTGCCGTCACTGAGCGTCAATTTCACTTTGGGCGATTGCTGTTTCGAACAGGTGACTTCGTAGTCGACCAGGGACCAGGTTTGGCCACCGCTGGTGCTGATCTTTTGTTGCACGAGCGCGATGATGTCGCCGTCGTAGATTTCCTTTTTCTTGTCGGCCAACAATTTGAATTGTTCGAAGACCGAATTGAGTTCCTCGCCGTCGATGTGAAAGCCGAGTGTTTTGGCGCGGTCGGCCAAGGCGGCCCGTCCGCTGTGTTTGCCCAGCACCAGGTCGGTCTTGGCAAACCCGACTTCTTCGGGCGACATGATTTCATACGTGCTGCGTTCTTTCAGCATACCGTCTTGGTGGATCCCCGATTCATGGGCGAACGCGTTGCGTCCCACGATGGCTTTGTTGCGTTGCACGCTGATTCCGGTCACCTTGCTGACCAGGCGGCTGACGGGGACCAATCGCTGGGAATTGATTCGGGTGGTGCAGTCGTAGAAATCGCCCCGCGTCTTCATCGCCATCACGACTTCTTCCAAGGCCGCGTTGCCGGCGCGTTCGCCGATGCCGTTGATGGTGCACTCGATTTGGCCGGCGCCCGCCGCGACGGCCGCCAAGCTGTTGGCGACGGCCATCCCCAAGTCATCGTGGCAGTGGGTGCTGAGCACCGCTTTGTCCATGTTGGGCACGCGGTTGCGGAGCATGTCAAAGATCTTGTAGATCTCCGCGGGCGTGACGTAGCCGACGGTGTCGGGCACGTTGATGGTCGTCGCGCCGGCGTCGATCGCGGCTTCGACCACGCGGCACAGAAAATCGTGTTCGGTGCGGCAAGCGTCTTCGGGCGAAAACTCGATGTCGTCGCACTTGCTGGCGGCCAGTTTGACGCCTTCGACGGCGCGGCGGACGATTTCGTCCGGTGTCATCCGCAACTTGAACTCGCGATGGATCGCGCTGGTTGCCAAGAAGACATGGATGCGAGACTGCTCGGCGTTCTCGACCGCCTCGGCGGCACGCAAGATGTCTTTTTCACTGCAGCGGGCCAAGCCACAAATCGTCGAGCCTTTGATCGTTTCGGCGATCTGTTTGACCGCATCGAAGTCACCCGGCGATGCGATCGGGAAACCGGCTTCGATCACATCCACACCGAGGTCTGCCAACGCGTGGGCGACCTCCAGCTTCTCCGCCAAATTCATGCTCGCCCCGGGGGACTGTTCGCCGTCGCGAAGCGTGGTGTCAAAGATTCGGATCTGACGCTGGGTTTGGGGGGGAGTGTCTGGCACGGCTTCGCGGGTGGCGATCGGAGAGTCGGGGGTGGCGGATTCCATGACGGTGTCCATGAAAGAAGTCGGGATAGTATGGGAAGCGGGTGGCATTTAAAAAACACGGGGATCCCAAAAACCCGGGACAATTGTTTCAGGAACAAAAAAACCCGAGTCCTCGGGGACTCGGGTTTTCGCTGTTTTGTCGTTTGATTCCGCGTGTCAGCGGCATGTCAAGCGAAGCGTGCAAACCTTCATCTCCCGCCCGAATGGCAGTAGTAGGAGGAGTAGAATGGTTAGCAGGCTGATGTTCATGCCATTAAGGTAAATCAGAGGGCCAAGGGGCGTCAAGTCATTTTGATCAACAAAGTGGGGTAAGCTTCCAGCTTGCCGTCTCGTTTCACTTGTCAAACGCAAGCTGGAAGCTTACGCCACGCTTGTCAAACGCAAGCTGGAAGCTTACGCCACGTTCTGGACCGCCTGAGTCCTGGCGGTCGACCCGGCGGCGGCCCGCTGGGCATCGCGCATTTCCTCACGCAGCTCTTGCTCGGTCATCATCAGATCGCGTTCGTGTTGCCAACGGGCCAGGGAATAGTCGACACAGGCCAACGCCAACAGGGTCGCGCCCATCCAGAAACAACACTCGATCAAGGTGTCGAAGATCGTTGTCGCGATCGCGGCGATCGGCATCTGCGTCACGCCGATCAAGGTTGGCAGACTGGATCGCACCACCCCGATCGCGACCGCACTGACGGCGATCAGTTTGAGCAGCGTGATCGCGAATCGCCCCAGCGACCGCGCCGACGTCATCGATTGCAAACGTGCCGCCGGTGAGATCCGATCCAGCGAGGGAGCCAGTTTGGAAGGCGTCATCATCAGCCCGGTTTGCATCAGATTCAACCCGATCCCACAAATCATCATCGCGACGAGCAGTGGCAGCAACAGGCTGCCGACGGCCGCAAACGCCTTGACGATCATCCGTTGCGATTCCCACTGGCTGAGTGAGAGTTCGGCCGGCCGGCTGAGCGTTTCGGTCAGCGAGGCGGTGAGCGATTGGGCCAGCCCCGGACCGAACCACGCCAGTAAACCGGTGGTCGCCAACAACAGGCCGGCGGACACCACATCCCCGCTCCGCGGTGCCCTGCCCTGCTCCTTCGCTTGCTTGCGACGGCGCGGTGTCGGGGGATGGATTTTGTCAGACATTATTCGAGTCCCAATCGCGCGATCGCGTTGGAGAGTTCGGTTTCAAACACCAATCCGGCCGATCCGATCGTCAACGCCATCAGCAGCAGGGCGGCCATCACGTTGATGTTCAATCCGATCGCAAGCACGTTCAATTGCGGAACGGTCCGGCTGACCAACGCCACGACCAGGTTGGTCAGCAAGACACAGGCGACGACCGGCGCGGCCACGCGCAGCCCCGATTCGATCCCGATCGCCAGATGGTCGATCACCAGGGCGGACAGGGTTTGGTCGATCGAGACCGTCATCGGTGGGATTTGATAAAAACTGGTCAGCAAGGCGTCGATCAACAACCGATGGCCGCCCGCGGCGAACAGGATGGCGGTGACCAGCAATCCCAGTAGCCGGGAGAGTTGCGGGACCGATTCACCGCTGGATGGATCGGCCGTTTGAGCCAGTTGCATTCCCGTGGCGTTGGAGATCAGTTCGCCGGCCAGGGCGATGCCCGAGACCAGCAATTGAACGACGCCCCCGATCACCATCCCGAAAATGATCTCTCGGCCGGCGGCAAAAACGATCTCCACCCCGGAAAGCCGAGCGCCGTCGACGGTTACCGCGGCACCGACACCGGGGACCAGAACCAATGTGATCGCGAGCACCAGTAGGATTCGGATTCGCGCCGGCAAGCCGCTGGCCAACGTCGGCAACGCGATGACCAGTCCGCCCAGTCGGGCCGCGACCATCGCAAAGATCATCAGCTGGTGCAGCAGCCATTGACCGGTCACGACGGCCAACGCGTCATCCATTCCTGATGAAAACAATCCCGTGATCAATCGCTTTTCTCCTTGAAGGGATGCAGTAACCGTTGGTGTTTAGCCTTTAGGCGAATCCCGTTCGCTGCGACGCAG
>NZ_JANZKV010000380.1 GCF_025060895.1 Stieleria sedimenti
AATTCCAGCATCCGCTCGGCCGCTTCGGGCAGCGGGCCGAATCGGTCCAGCAACTCCTCGCGAATCAATCCGATCTCGTCGGCGCTTTCGATTTTCGCGATCCGGCGGTAGAGATCGATCTTGTGTCGCAAATCGGGCACATAGTCCGGTGCCAGATAGGCTTCGATCGGCAGGTCGATGTCGACGTCTGCGGACAGGGCCGGCGGCAGATTTTGCATCTGGCGGACGGCGTCTTCGAGCAGTTGGCAATACATCTCGTAGCCGATCGCAGCGATGTGTCCGCTCTGTTGGCTGCCGAGTAGGTTTCCCGCGCCGCGAATCTCCAGGTCGCGCATCGAGATCGCGAACCCGGCTCCCATCTGACTGAACTCCTCGATCGCCCGCAGACGTTTGCTCGCTTCGGGCGACAGGTGTTTGTGGGGTGCCACCATCATGTAGCAGAACGCCTGGTGTTTGTACCGTCCGACGCGGCCACGCAGCTGGTGCAGATCGCTCAGTCCGTAGTGATCCGCATCGTCAATGAAAATCGTGTTGGCGTTGGGGATGTCCAACCCGCTTTCGATGATCGTGGTCGCCAGCAACATGTCGTACTTGTGTTCGATAAAGTCGACCATGACTTGTTCCAGTTCGCCTTCGGGCATTTGGCCGTGTCCGATCACGATCCGAATCTCGGGAACAATGTTTCGAATCTTCTCGGCCACCTGTTCCATGTCACCGATTCGATTGTGCACCATAAAGATCTGTCCGCCACGGTTCAGCTCGCGGACGATCGCGCTGCGAATCAGTTTGTCATCCCAACGGGTCACGACGGTTTCGACACTGCGGCGTTCGGCCGGCGGTGTTTCCAAGTTGCTGATATCGCGAACGCCGACCAGCGCCATGTGCAAGGTTCGCGGGATCGGAGTTGCCGAAAGCGTCAGGACATCGACGTTGGAATGTTTGTTCTTCAAGCGTTCCTTGACGCCCACGCCGAACCGCTGTTCTTCATCGATGACGACCAGCCCCAGATTCGAGAACGCGATGTCTTTGCCGGCCACGCGATGGGTGCCGACGACGATGTCCACCTTTCCCGCCCGCAGATCCTTCAGCGTTTGGCGTTGCTCGGCGGCGGTACAGAACCGGCTGAGTTTTTCGATGCGGACGGGGAACTCGGCCATCCGATTGCGAAAGTTATGAAAATGCTGTTCGGCCAACACCGTCGTCGGCACCAACACGGCGACCTGGTAGCCGCTGGTCACCGCTTTAAACGCCGCCCGCATGGCGACTTCGGTCTTGCCGAATCCGACGTCACCACAGATCAAGCGGTCCATCGGCTTGGCCAATTCCATGTCGTCTTTGCAGTCGGCGATCGCGGTGACCTGATCGGGCGTTTCCTGGTAAGGAAAACTGGCATCGAATTGTTGTTGCCAGATGTGATCGGGGTCAAACGCGATGCCTTGTCGTCCGGTCCGTTTGGCTTGCAACTCGAGCAACTCGCTGGCCATGTCGGTCACCGCCGACTCGGCCGCTTTCTTCTGTCGGACCCAGGCTTGCCCGCCGATCTTGGCCAGCTTGGGACGGTTCTTGGTGCCGCCGACGTAGCGTTGGATCAAACCGATCCGAGAGGCGGGGACATAGATTTTGGAACCACCGTCGTATTCGATGACCAGATGCTCGACGTGCTGGCCGTTCTTCTCGATGTGGTCGAGTCCCCGGTAGAGCCCGATTCCGTGCGCGAGGTGAACGACCAGATCTCCCGCTTCCAGCTGCATCGACGCGGTGATCGGTTTTCCCGGGGCACGCGTCTTGCCGCGTCGAACCGGACTGCGATGGAACAGCTCGGCGCCGGTGAGCACCAATCGTTTTGCGGCGGTCAATCGGAATCCGCCGCTGATCTGTGCGACGGCCGGCTTGATGTGTCCGCTGCGTGCGGCCTCGGTTTCGGCCAACAATTCCATCAGCCGCTGGCTGTCCGATGGCGTGTCACCGACCAATAGAATTTCGTGGTCGGCGGCGACCGTGTCGATCCGCGTTTGCGTTTCGTCGAGCGCCAGTGCAAATCCGTCGGCGCTGGTCGACTGCAAATCGATCGTCGTCTCGGCACCTTCGTTCAGCAGCGACGCCGTCACCACTTTTAGGTGCGACATCGACGCGAGCAACGCATTAAAATCAGTGAAATGGCTGTGGTCGTCGGTTCGCTTGAGTAGCGTCTCGGCCGACAGCTTGCTGTCGTGGGGGTCGACCAGAATCACCAACGTGTCGTCCGGCAA
>NZ_JANZKV010000381.1 GCF_025060895.1 Stieleria sedimenti
GGTACCAAAAATGCGAAGCATCCTTCGGGCCATTTGGTTTTTGGTACCTGACCTCTTTTCCGCTCGACAATCGCAACCGCAAAATTGAATGTAGCCGAAGCACTCGCCATGTCACGCCCCTTCCCTCCACCCGCGTTTCGGATCGGCGATCTGGTCGTCGATCCGCCGATCCTGCAAGCCCCGATGGCGGGCTTTACCAACGCCGCATTCCGACAAATGGTCCGTGAATATGGCGGCGCCGGATTGATCGCGACCGAAATGGTCAATGCCCGCGGCTTTGTCTGGATGGACGAAAACGAAGCCGAACATCCCGAACGCTTGTGGGGGGTGGCCGAGGAACCGCGGCCATTGGCGGTTCAGATCTGGGACAACGATCCGGAAACGATGGCCAAGGTCGGACGGCGGTTGGTCGAGGAGTACCAGGTCAGCGTCGTGGACATCAATTTCGGTTGCCCCGTCCGCCAGGTCACCGAGAAAGCACACAGCGGCAGCTACCTGTTGCGAACGCCCAGTCGGATGTTCGAGATCATTTCGCAACTGGTCAAGGCGTGCGCGCCGACGCCCGTGACCGCGAAAATCAGACTCGGTTGCAGCCCCGATTCGGTCAATTGCAACGAAGTCGCTCGGGTGGTCGAAGAGGCTGGTGCGGCGGCGCTGACCGTTCATGGCCGCACCGCCAAAGACATGTTTCGCGGGCATGCCGATTGGGATCGCATCAGCGAAATCAAGGCCCACCTCCGGAACATTCCGCTGATCGGAAACGGTGACCTGGACTCGCCCGAAAAAGTCGTTCACGCCTTCAAGACCTATGACGTCGACGGCGTCATGATTGCCCGCGCCTGCCTCGGCCGTCCCTGGCTGTTCTCGCAAGCCGCGGCCGCACTCCGCGGCCAACCGATCCCGCCGGAACCCAGTCTGCCGGAACAACGTCAATGCATGATGCATCACTACGATTTGGTCAAAGAACGCTTCGGCGAAGAAAAAGGCACGATCCTGATGCGGAAATACGCTTGCTGCTACGCCCAAGGCAAATACGGCGCACGGCATTTCCGCACCCATGTCGCCGGCGTCTCCAGTGCCGAGGAGTTTTACCGCATCGTCGAGGAATACTTCCCGATGAAGACGAAAGAAGAAATCCGCGCCGAACGCGAAGCGGAACAGGCGGCAGGACTCAGTTGACCGCCGCGAGCAGCGGCAGTCGCTCCTGGCTGCTGACGACCACGCCGCCCGGTTTTTCGATCGTGATCGCAAACGCCGCGGGCGAGATCACGTTTAATTTCGCGTCGATTTCCACGATCACTTCCCCGCTCTCAGTGACGTCAAACACGCCACCGTCGATCGGGTCGTCGTCACGCTGCGGATCAATGATCCACAACTGATATTGCTCGGCGGTTGGATCGTTGATCGGCATGTTCTCGAACCGCATGAACCCCGTCTGGGACTCGGAATCCCAGACCACGTCGCCGGAGACGGGCTGCTCAAAGGGGGTTTTCCCGGGCGTCCAGTCGACTCGCAACAATGAATCGGATTGACGCAACAAAGCCGCTCGCGCCTCTCGAGCGTTGCGTTGCGTCGCTCCCGGATCACGCTGCCAGAGTGCGACCGCCAGCAACAGTGCCGCCGCCGCGCAAAACCATGCGACCCACTCACGGGCGGAGACGCCCTTGGCCGCGACCGTGACGGTTCCGCCCGATCGCCCTCTTCCGGCACCTCGCAGTGTTTCATCGGCCCGGTGTTCCACGATCCGCCGTCCTTCGGCACGGATGCGATCGGCAACGTCGGGAGGCATCAGATCGTCATCAGGCCGCAGGGTCGCCAGTTGCACCGCGGCGCTCGTCATTTCCAGTTCGTGAAGAATGTCTGCCGCGCGATCGTCACGGGCCAAAACGGCTTGCAACCGTTCGGCTTCGGCTTCGCCCAGGTCACCCAGGACGTATCCGGCCATCAATTCCAACTCGGTGGGGTCATTCAAGTTTGCCTGACTCACGACGCAGTCTCCGGTGCCAGGGGACGCTTCATGCACTCGCGCAATTGCAGGATGCCCCGCCGGGCGTAGGACTTGACGGTCCCCAGTGGCATGCCGAGCGCTGCGGCGATCGCCGATTGTGCTTCGCCCCGATCGATTGACAGCGTCAAGATTTGACGCTGATTTTTGGACAAGTGCCGCAAGCAGCGGGCTGCCTTGGCGGCTTCGTCGGACAGTTCAATCTGGTCAATCGGATCACGATCGGCCATTTCAATTTCGGAATCGCTGATGCTGACCAACTCCGGTGATGATCCTCTCCGCCGGTTGCGATCAATCAGCCGGCGTCGCGCGATCATCGTCACAAACGTGGACTCGGATGCCTTGGTGGGATCGAAGCGATCCGCACTACGCCACAAGGCGACAAAGATTTCCTGCGCCGCGTCTTCGGCATCACCACTGACCCGGCAATAGCGATTCGCCAGCGACCAGACCAGCCCCCGATACTGTTCCAGGCAATCATCGACCGCCGACGAGTCTCCCGCGGCGATCCGCTGCAGGACGGACGACGGTTGAGTGTTCTCAGAGGAGTCCATTGCAGATGAAACGGTAAAGGTCGTTGGTTCCGATCGGTACGCGGACGCGACGGGTTTCCGCCGCGTCGCCACTTTGATCGCCGGTGATGCAGACGACACAATTCTACCGTAAACGAGCGTTCAATTGGACGGCTGCAGGGTCACAAACATTTGATCCATCCCACGACGCAAGGTCCACGCTCGGTCGGTCGAGCGGTGCTGGTGCCGGGCCGCGTTGATGACGGTTGAGACATGATGCTTCATCGAATCGTCCAGCTCGGAATCCATCAGGCCTGACATCGTCTTCATGTACAGTTCCGCACAGGCGGAATGATGTCCCGCGTTGAACATCGGTGCTCCCTTGGCGATCGCTGCGGCGAGGGTTTGGCGGACTTCGCGATGGCAGCTAGCCTCAGCGGACTTCGCCGGCGGCATCAAAACCGCGTCGATCACGTGGATCACACCGTTTGACGCATCCAGATCAGTCACTACCAAATTCGACGCGTTGACCCGTGCACCGTCTGCCCCAACCGTGATCGTGACAGGGCTTCCTTCCAACGTCTTGGCCGATCCGGCCGTGACCGCCGTATCGCTGTACACACGACCGCTGACGACGTGATATTTGAGAAGATTGACCAGCTGTTGCTTGTTTTCCGGTTTGAGCAACGATTCGACCGTTCCCTCTGGCAACTTTGCGAACGCGTCGTCGGTCGGGGCGAAGACCGTCAAGCTGTCGCTACCGGTCAGTGCGCCGGCGAGTCCCGCGGCTTTGGCCGCAGCGATCAAGGTATTAAACGTACCTGCCCCAGCCGCGGTTTCGACTAGGTTCTTTTCGGCGGGAAGAAGGACCGTGTCGATGACGTGAATCAAACCGTTGTCGCAGGCAATGTCGGTCTGTACGACGTTTGCGCCGTCTACCGTCACACCCGAATCGTCGGCTTTGATGTCGACACGCTGACCACCCAATGTGGTCGCACCGGACAGGGTGACCACCTTGCTGGCCGGAACTTGGCTGGCGACGACATGATGGGTCAGGATCGCTTGCAGTTTGGCTTTGTTTTCCGGCTTGAGCAACGATTCGACGGTTCCTGCCGGCAACTTTGCAAATGCGTCGTCGGTCGGCGCGAAGACGGTAAACGGGCCATCGCCCTTAAGTGCGCCGACCAAATCGGCAGCACCCAACGCCGCCGCAAGCGTTTTGAAGTTGCCCGCCGCGACCGCCGTGTCGACAATATCCGCGGCTTTCGAGCCCGTCGAAGTGAACAGTGCGATGGTCATGCCGATCGCGAGGATTACAGAACGTTTCATGGAAATAGGCCGTGGTAGATGGTTGTTTTTTGGAGATGCAACGACTGAACTTCGAGCCGCCTCAGGACGCCGCATCCGGGGCCGGCACCGGAACTGCGACTGCTCTTATGTTCGCAGGCAGTCAACTCCCGGATGCACGCGCGAGCGGAAAAGATCGCAGGTACCAATGGCATGGACATTAGTTAAACGGGATTCAGCAACCGTTGGTGTCTAGCCTTTAGGCGATTCCCTGTCGCTGCTAAGCAGCGACAGGGGGCTAAAGCCCAATACCGC
>NZ_JANZKV010000382.1 GCF_025060895.1 Stieleria sedimenti
GCGAGCCCTCCGGTCTGTCAATCGATCGACGGCGCGGCTTCGTGCTTGAGCAATTGGATGGTTTTTTCCATCACGTCGGCGTTGTCCATCAGAAAGCTGTGCAGCACGGGAACGGTCGTGAAACTCTTAGCGCCCTCGAGTTTTGCTTCTTCGATACTGACCACAAAGTCGCCTTCGCCATCAACCAGCGGATTGGCCACCGGGGTGGTGACATCGCCGGCGACGATGTGAAACGGGAACGGTGGAACGGCCAGTTTGGGCGCCAGTCGCTTCCAGTTCGCTCCGAGTTCCATGCCGCCTTGACCGGTGACCCAGCCAAACACTTTGGTCGGCGCCAGACGCTGGGCGATCATGGCGCCCTGGTTGGGCGGCCCCAGCATGACCATCGATTTACAGCGTGGCAGGATCTGTTTCGGGTCGCCATCGGCTTGCAGGTCTCCGATCAGGTGACGCACCACGATGTTCCCCATGCTGTGACCGACAAAACTGAACGTGTCGCCGCTGGGCAGGTCTTCGATCAGTTCACGCAGTGCGGCGGCGTGGTCTCCGATCGCACCGCGGGTGCTGGCGTAGGAAAATGGGATCGTGTGGGGAAATCCGTTGTCGGCGAGTCGTGTTTCCAACGCTTTCATGCTGCCGCTGGTCCGCATCAATCCGTGCAGCAGAATCACGTGGTGTTTGGCGGTCGCCGGGGCGGTTTTGGGGCATTTCTGATTGAGCGAATCGACGCATTGTTGTTTGCTGCCCCAGGCACGGCGATAGCTGTCGGCGTCGATCAATCGCCAGTGCCCTGTCAACGCGTTTTGTTGCACGCGGTACCCGTCACGCCACAAATGGTCCGTCCACGTTTGGTTGAAGTGGGTGGTTTTCAGCGGCACGTTGAAATTGGAGGCGTCCGTCATGATCGGGTCCTCGGAGTGGCCCACAAGCTGTTGGAACTCAAAGCATAGCGAAGCGGCCAGGGCGATGGTAAGCAGGGTTCGCATGCGACAGGTCGGGGGGCGTTTGGGGGCGGCGTGTTCAGGGGCTAGGGAGCAAGAGCCTGTGCCGGGGGACTTCTGCGCAGAAATTGACCCGCCGATGGAAAAGCATTGTGATCTGTTCCAATTCACCCGTGGGGCAAGCACAGCTGGAAACCATCGACTTTGGCTCCAAAGGTGTT
>NZ_JANZKV010000383.1 GCF_025060895.1 Stieleria sedimenti
CACGTTACATCTTACGCGTCGCGGCTCACAAAAACGACAGCCCGCTCGCCGCGGGTTCCGACAACGTCATCAAACACTCTCCAGTACCCGAAGCTAGCTCACAAGAATGAAAGACAATGGGCGGCTAAAAGCCTGCACACCAACACTCGTGCCCGCACCCCTCGGTCCTTTTGTTTTTTGGCACCCGCCCCACCTCTTCCGCTACAGCCCCAGCACGTACGCAAAGATCAACGGTGCGACGATCGAGGCGTCGCTGTGGATCATGAACTTGGGTGTTTCGCGGCTGAGTTTTTCCCAGGTGATCTTTTCGTTCGGCACCGCGCCGCTGTATCCGCCATAACTGGTCTCGGCATCGCTGATCTGGCAGAAATAACTCCACAACGGCACGTCCTCCTTGAGGTCTTGCCGCATCATCGGGACCACGCAGATCGAGAAATCGCCTGCGATCCCGCCGCCGATTTGAAAGAAACCGATGGGGTGTTCCTGGCAGCACTCGCGATACCACGCGGCCAAATTTTGAAGCTGCGCGGTGCCCGACTTCATCGCATGGTGCCCGGCGACGGTGCCATCGATGACGCGGGCGGTGAAGATATTGCCCAGCGTGCTGTCCTCGACCCCCGGCACGAAAACGGGGATGCCGGCGTCTTTGGCCGCCGCGACCCAGCTGTTTTCGCGTGGGACTTGGAAGTGCTGCGGCAACTCTGGGTCGTCCAGCAATTCAAACATGAACTCCGCCGGCGTGCGGGGCTGGTTCGAATCGGCGGCGTGCCGCCAGAGCTTGGTCAACCGACCTTCGATGTGCCGCATCACGGTTTCGGGGATGCAGGTGTCGGTGACACGATTGAAGCCCTGTTCCAACAACGCTTCTTCATCGCTCTCAGACAATCCCCGCCAATTTTCGATCACGCGGTACTCGTCATGCGCGACCAGATTGAAGATGTCTTCCTCCAAATTTGCGGCCGTCGACGTGATCGCGTGCACCTTGCCTTGGCGGATCATTTCGGCCAGCGACAATCCCAACTCGCCCGTGCTCATCGCGCCGGCGAGCGTGACCATCATCCGGCCGCCGCGTTGCTCGATCAGGTCCTTGTACGACCGAGCCGCGGCCAAGGTTTCACGGGCATTGAAGTGACGGTAATGTCGTTCCAGAAAGTCGCTGACGTTCAAAACGGTACTCGGTTGGCAAAAAGCGGTTGCAAGAGAAAAATCCTATCGGATTCGCGCGAAACCTGTTTTTAATGGATGTCGACGAATCTCGAAAGTCGTGGCGGCTGACAACGTGCTCAAGCTTCGCCGAGTGTTTCTTTCAGCCGTTTGAGCAACTGATAGCGTTGATCTTCGCTCGATTTTTCAATCGTTGTGGTCAATCCGAGCATGAACTCGGCGTAGTCGTTGTGCCAATCGTGGGCCACATGGGCGACGTCTAGACGCGGCTTGGGCGCCCCCTTGGAAAGCGGCTTGGTGCCGGCACTCAACTCGAACGATTCATCGAACTGCGGCATGTAGATCCGGTCGCCGTCCAAGCCGTGCTGGACCAGCAGGTCGCGCAGCTCCTGGCGTGAATCGTCTTCGCCATGATTGAGGAACAAACCGCCGGTGATCGGACAACGCTTCTGGATCCAGTCCAACAACTCGCCTTGATCGGCGTGGGCGGAATAATTGCCCAGTTTGCGAATGTCCGCCCGCACCTTGTACGACTTGCCGTGGATACGGACTTCCTTGGCACCACTGGAGATGATCTGCCCCAGTGTTCCCGGTGATTGATAGCCGACAAACAAGACCGTGCACTCGGGGCGATAAATGTTGTTGATCAGATGGTGCTTGATGCGACCGGCGGTACACATGCCGCTGGCCGAGATGATGATCGCCCCGCCTTTGATCCCGTTGATGGCCTTACTTTCTTCCAGGGAATGCACCAAATGGAACCGTTCGTGGCGAAACAGTCTCGCTTCGTCCACCTCCACGTCCTGCAACGCCCCGGCGTGTTTGATGAACACCTCGGTCGCCTTCTTCGCCAACGGCGAATCCAGATACACGTCGGACTGGGGAATCTCACCGTGCGTCAGCAAATAACCGATGTCGTGCAGCAATTCCTGGCTGCGTTCGACGGCAAACGAAGGGATGACGACATTTCCGCCTCGCTTGAGCGCCTTGGTCAAGACATCGCGGAGTGCCTGGCGACGATTCTCCAAGGTGTAATCGTCGCGGTCCCGATTGCCGTAGGTGGATTCGCACACGATGTAGTCGTAACCGACCGGCGCATCGGGCTCGGGATGAAACGCCTTTTCTTCCGGGCCGATGTCACCGGAAAACAGCAACGAGAGTTCTTCCTGTGAATCGGGCTCGGTGATTTTTAATTCGACCGAAGCCGAACCGAGCAGGTGGCCCGCGTTCCAGAATCGGACACGGATCCCATCACGCGGCGAAAACCACTCTTCATATGCATGATTTTTTAACAACTGCAGTGTCAATTCCGCATCCGGCATCGTGTAGATCGGTTGGACCGCCGGCCGACCGCGGCGACGCAAGTTCTTGTTGAGGCGTTTGACGCCCGATTCCTGGATGTACGCCGAATCGGGAAGCATGAACTTCAACAGGTCACAGGTCGCTTCGGTCGCGTAAATCTGTCCATTGAATCCTTTTTTGACCAGCTTGGGCAGCAAACCCGAATGGTCGATGTGGGCGTGGGTCAGAATCAAAAAGTCGATCGACTTGGGATCAAACGGAAAATCCTGGTAGTTCAACTCCTGGGTCGTCTTGCTGCCTTGGAACAGACCACAATCAACCAGAAATCGATGCTTGCCGGTGTCCAGCAACGAACACGATCCGGTGACGGTGCCGGCGGCCCCGCAAAAAGTCAATTTCGCCATGAACTTGATTCACAAAGAGTAGGCCAGGACCTGGCCCGGCAAGCATCAACAAGGAACACTAAAAGATATCGCGTCCGCGTTGATGAACATACCATTGCCAGACCATTCGCGTGGCAATACTGCGAAGCGGCCGCCACGATTCGGCACGGTCGGCAATTTGCTGCCTCGATTCGTATTCCGTCTGATCGATTTCCTGGATGCCCTTGACGAGCGCCAAATCGCCCACGGGCAGGATATCGGGCCGCTGCAGCGCCATCATCAAAAACACATCGGCCGACCAATTCCCCAGCCCCAACTGGGCGACAATTTGCGACCGAACCGCTTCGTCATCCAACCGCGTCAACGCGTCGACGTCGAAGTCACCGGCAAGGCAGGCGTCGGCCAAAGCGAGCGCGTAGCGGGCTTTCTGGCGACTGAACCCCAACTCGCGCAAACGCTGGTCACCCAAGTCACGGATCGCGCGGGGACTCAATTCACTCTGACAGGTACCGACCACACGGTCGAAGGTCGCCTTGGCCGATTCGACGGAGACCTGTTGTTCAAGAATGATGTGGACGAAGGTTGCGTACGTCGCCGGTCGTCGCAACAACGGCGGCGGACCAAACTTGCGATGGATCTTTCGCAACACCGGATCCGCCTCGGCCAACCGGACCGCTCCCTCAGCAAGCGTCTTTGGGGTCAGACGACTCGGCTTGCGTTGTGGGGGCCGGCTCAAAGCAGCTGATCCAATTCTTCGGTCAGGGTCTTGAAGCGCGCCAACGTGGTCTTCACCGGCTCGGGGCTGGCCATGTCGACTCCCGCATCACGCAGCAGATCGAGCGGATCTTTGCTGCATCCCCCTGACAGAAACTTAAGGTAGTCGTCCAACTCGGCCTTGCCCCCTTCGAGCACCCGTCGCGAAAGGGCGACCGCCGCACTCAATCCGGTCGCGTACTTGTACACGTAGAACGCGCGGTAGAAGTGCGGGATCCGGAAACACTCCAGTTCCAGCTCTTTGTCGACGACGAAATCGGGGCCGAAGTAGGCATCCAACAGCTCGCGATAGGTTGCCCGAAACGATGCGACCGTCAGCGGCTCACCGGCCTCGGCCATTTCGTGCGTTTTCTTTTCGAACTCGGCGAACATCGTTTGACGCACGACCGTCGCCCGAATGCTGTCCAGCTCGTTGTTGATCAGGTACGCCCGTTCGCTGTCGCTGGCGGCATTTTTGAGCAAATGCTCGGTCAACAACTGCTCGTTGAACGTGCTCGCGACCTCGGCCACGAAAATGGTGTAGTCGTAGTACTGGTAGGGCTGGTTCTTGGATGAATAAAAGCTGTGCATGGAGTGGCCGGCTTCGTGCGTCAACGTGAACACATCGTTCAAAACGTCGGTCTTGAAATTCATCAAGATGTAGGGTTCGCCATCGAACGACCCGCAGCTGAACGCGCCGCTTTGTTTCCCGCGGTTCGGGTAGCGGTCTGCCCAACGGTTTTTCAGTCCGGCGGCGAGCGTGTCGGTGTATTCGCTGCCCAGCGGAGCGAGTGATTCGATCACGACTTCGACCGCCTGGTCCCACGTGTGCTCCTTCTTCATGTCGCTGAGGATCGGCACATAGGTGTCATAGGCGTGGATGTCCGGCAGATCCATCTTGCGGCGGCGGACGTCAAAGTATTGATGCACGCTGGGCAGCGACTCACGGACCGCGGCGATCAAGTTGTCATAGACGTCCACGGGGACGTTGTCGGGGAACAACGCACCGGCGAGAGAACTCTCATGGTTTCGGGCGCGGGCGTAATAAACGTCGCGATGAATGCTGCCGGCGAGTGTCGCCGCCAAGGTGTTTTCGTGTTCGCCGAACGCCTTGTAATATTGATGGAACGCGTTGCGACGCACCTTCCTGGACGAGCTATTGAGGAATTGAATGAACGTCGCGTGCGAAAGCTCTTGCTCGTTGCCCTCGGCGTCTTCCATCGACCCGAAACGCAAGTCCACGTCGTTGAGTTGACGGAATGCGTTGCCCGCCGCCGATGCCATCTCCCCCTGCATCGCCAACAAACGCTCCTCCTTGTCACCCAGCGTGTGCGGCCGCTGGCGGAGCAACCGGGTGAGCTGCAATCGAAACGGCTTGAGCAATGGATCGGCGACCAGGGCGTCCATTTTCTCCGGTTCGATCGCCAGCAATTCCGGACTGACATAGCTCGCCGCCTGATTGGCACGCACCGCCAGATTCTGAAACCGCGCCTTCATCCCCTGATAGTCGCTGTTGCCTTGATCTTCGGTCGTCTTCAAAAACGAATAGATCGCAACACGCTCGGCCTGGCGAGAAAAATCCGAATCGAATTGCAGAGCCTCCAGCAACGTCGCAGCCGATTCACCCAAGCGACCACGATAGGTTTCATAGGTGTCAAGTTTGGATTCCAACTCGGCAAAGGCGGTTTCCCATTCGGCGTCGCCGGCAAACAAACTGGACAGATCCCAGCAATCGTCGGCTGACACCTCAGAACGATCCGGGAGCGACTTGGCGGCAGCAGACGTCGAGGTGGCATTCATAGCAATCGTCAAACGGGTGATGGTGGGGGAGACAGCGTCGCGGAAATCGGACCGGTGCGTCGGGTTCGGGTGCGTCGAGTTCGGGTGAGTCGGGTTTGGGCCGGACTAATCAAACGTTTCTTCGGGTCCGGGAAAACTCCCGTCGCGGACGGCTTGATGAAACGACGACGCGGCGTCGCGAATCGTTTGGCCGACCGAGGCGTAGGTTCTAACAAATTTGGGCGTGTAGCCGGATGTCAGTCCGATCAGATCGTGGGTGACCAAGACCTGGCCGGTCGTCGCCCGCCCGGCGCCGATTCCGATCGTGGGAACCGTAACCGCCGCGTGGATCGCTTCGGCAACCGACTCGGGGACACATTCGATCAGCACGGCGAACGCGCCGGCTTGCTCGGCCGCAACGGCGTCTTTGACCAGTGCCGCTTCGTCGCGTTGGACCTGGTAGCCACCTTGAACGAAAACATTCTGGGGTCGCAGACCGACGTGGGCCATCACCGGAATCCCGGCGGTGACCATCGCTTCGATTCGCGACGCCTGTTCGGCGCCGCCTTCAAGCTTGACCGCATGGCAATGTGTTTCTTTCAGCACTCGGGCGCCGCAACGGATGCTGCGTTCGATTTCCAACTGGCCATCGGGAAACGGCAAATCGACGATCACCATCGCACGCGAGGTGGCCCGCCCCACCATTTCGGCGTGATAGATCATCTGGTCCATCGTCACCGGCAGGGTGGTCTCGTGCCCCTGGACGACCATCGCCAGCGAATCGCCGACCAACAGCACGTCGATGCCGGCTTGATCGAGCAACTGCGCCGTCGGGAAATCGTACGCTGTCAGCATTGAAATGGCGCCGCCCGTGTCGCGGCGCCGCTGCAGCGATCGGGTGGTCACGCGCTTGGGAACTTTTTCTTCGACCATTGAAGGGTTTGCCATCGACCGTTTGAACGAGATCCGCCTAATTCAGCGGCAGATTAGCAGACGAGCAACCCGACGAAAACCGTGCCCCAAACCGCCGCTGAAACTGGGGATCGATTGAATCGCCCCGACGCGCACGAACGCGCCTCTCGGGGTAAACTGTCAGCTGAGAAAGGGCCAGGCACGGGCATCCGTGTTGGTGTGCAGGCTT
>NZ_JANZKV010000384.1 GCF_025060895.1 Stieleria sedimenti
GGATGCAATATCCGGGTTAGGCGATTCCCGGTCGCTGCTACGCAGCGAAAATGGGCGGCTAAAGCCTGCACACCAACACGTATGCCGGTGCCATTCAACACTTACAGTTGTCACCGAGTTCGGTGCTCGTGCAGTCCGAATACAGCAATCGGAAACGTAGCCCACGGATGGCAGCGCGAACCCACGGATCGTCCTGCTGATTGCTATCCGTGGGTTCGCGCTGCCATCTGTGGGTTCATTGCGTTAGCTCTCAAATTAAATGTTCTATCGAAAAGCAGCATGCGAAAATTGGTTACTTGATCGAAGACGTCATCAAGCGATGCACACAAGCCGTGCCCTCGAGGCATCGTCATGCGATTCACCTGTCGGTTATTGCGGACCGAGCGCGCGTCCTAGACAGCCAACGCAAGCTTATTGGTGGGCGGCAAACGTTGCTAAAACCTCGTGTCGCTTTTCTCCGATGGCTACGTCTCCCGCCCGTCTGCAATCTGCATAAGATGGGTGGCTCGCGACGTATCGAGCGTCGCGTCGTGTCGGGCGATTTCAAAGCTTTTGGCGAGCCACAGCTTTGCAGCATCAGGTTCGTCGCATTGGAGATACTGCTCTGCAATTTCAACCATGGTCGTGTGGCTCTCGAAATCGGATACCCCGTTCGTCGCAAGCAGCTTCGTGTACTCCTCTATACATCGCTTTCGGCTACCAATCTTGTCGTAAGCCAGGGCGCGAAGTCCAAATAGCTGTCTCTTGGTAAACTCTGAAGCGTCGAAAAAGGTAGATTGATCGGATTCAACAACACCAATGTAATTCTGTTGTTGAAGCATCCGGACCATTCGGCGGAGCGTTTCCGCGCTCTCGTCGCGTTCACTCATTCTCGTTTCACCAAAAATCGATCGTTTGCTCAGGTGCGTTCCCGGTTTCTCCTTGTCTACTCTTCCCCCTGCTGCGACTCACGGTGGCGGCGCAGGTTTTTGCTGACTCGTTGCAGCAGGGCGCGGTCTTCGTGGCTGAGCCCCTTGGTGCCGTGCAGGCTGATGATCTGTAGGACCTGGTCCAAGCGGGCCGCGTCATTGGCTTCTTCGTGTTCACGACGCATCGCCGCGCGGACTCGTTTTCGCTTTTGACGCATCCGCACGGAGTCGATCCATTCACTCAGCCAAGGCGTGCGCACCGTCGCCGTGTCGTCGTGACCGACCGTGACATCGCTCGCCCGCAATTCGGTGACGTCGAAGTGTCCGGCGATGGGGTCTGCGGCGGCGACGTGGATGGAGGTGATCCAGTCACGCAGATCGCCTTTTCGAGTCGAGACCCACAGCAAGACGGCGAGGAACAACAAGACCGGCCAACGGGGCAGGTTGACGTCGCCGTCCCCGATCAGGGTCGCAATCGCGATGACGACGGTGATCAGCGAGATCAATTGCAACAACCGTCGCAGCAGTTTGAGTTGCAAGTCATCATTGGCTTCGGCGGCGAACAACGCGATCGCCGACGCGATGGCGCCACGGCCCAGGTTTTTCGGCAACGGATAAGCCTGACAGGCGGCTTGAATCCACAGCAACCAGGCGGCCGTCAAGTAGCTCTTCTCCACGGCATCCAAGCCCAAACCCGGTGCGGCGAGTTCCTGCAGCCACAACGTGCCGTCGGAATAACCGGCCGTCCGCGTCAGCATGTGGACGGCCAAGCAGGCGGCACCAAAGATCACCAACGCGGTCAACGAAAAACAAGCCGCCATCAGATTGGCGACCGCAGACCAGGGATAGCGACGATACAGGGGATTGGCGGCCTCGACGCCCAGCAACCCGATCGTGATCGATTCACTTTTGGCGCTCGTCCAGCAATGCAGCCCAAGTTGCACGAGCAGCTGCAGCCCCCAACCGAAGCACCAGATCGCCACGGCGGTCAGGGCGACCAGCGGCAGGTCTCCGTTGCCTTCGCGGCCTTGAACCGTCGCGACGAGCCCCGCCAGGATCGCCAGCGCGACGAACACGGAATACGAGAGGTACAACCGGATGCCGGCAATCGCTCCCAGCGGCAGCGACCAATTGTCAGCCGGCTGGGGTTCAAAGGAGCCGCCCGGGCTCTGCGAATCGACGTCGAATGCGGGCATGGTCCGGACTGGGAAACAGACGTTCCGGGGAGGGACGGGGTAGATTCACGAGATTATACCGACGAGAAACCCGTTCTTCGTAACGGGATTCGGCAAAGTTCCGTGAAAAAGGGAACGGGACGGAGGTTTAATCGTGCCCAAGGAAGCGGCGAGAAATTGGCGTGAAACTGACCTTGACGTGAAATCAGCCGATCGTGAAACTCCCCCGGCTCGTATGCGAAGCATCGCTCGTACCCCTCCTCTCCAGACGGGAGTGCTCCCCGTCGGAGTCCGGCAGGCCTCGAGATTTGTTACGCTGCAACGGAGTGCGTGTGATCGAAATTTGCTCGAACGGCTTTCAGGAGAAAGCCTTTGCCGCGCGGCGGATGGAAAGGGCCTGTGAATCGGCCCTCCCAAATCCGACGAACTCGGCACGAGTCGACCGATCCGGATGGTTTCGCCAATCCTGCGCGATTTCGGAATGAATTCGCAGGGACATTTTCAGCGAGTGGCTTTGTCCGCAATGATGGACCTGGACCTCAAAGAGCGAGTGCGTGCCGCCGTCGACCTTGTCGACGTCATCGGTGCGTCGTTGACGCTGGTCCCGAAAGGACGCATGCTGGCCGCCCAGTGCCCCTGGCACGACGACCGCTCGCCTTCACTGACGGTCAACCGCGAACGCCAAACCTGGAAGTGCTGGGTCTGCGACATCGGCGGAGACGTGTTCAGCTACGTGATGCGCCGCGACGGCGTCGACTTCGTCACCGCGCTGCGATCGCTGGCCGAACAAGCCGGGATCGAATATCAGGCCGGCCCCAAGGTGGACGCCGGATCCAAGGACGACAAGTCGACGTTGCTTGCGGCCGTCAAGCTGATTTGCGATGCCTATTTTGATCAGCTCGATTCGCCGTCAACCGACGACGCCAAGATCGCTCGCGACTATCTGGCCAGCCGCGGGATCGACGACGAACACCGACACCTGTTTCGCATCGGCTTCGCCCCCGACAGCTGGGACTTCGCCACCGGGTTGCTCAAACGGAACAAGTTCCGCGCCGAGATCCCGGTCGCCGCCGGCGTCGCGCTCAACCGCCGCGGCGGAAACGGCAGCTACGATCTGTTCCGCGGTCGATTGATGTTTCCGATTCACGACATGCAGAACCGCCCGATCTCGATGGGCGGCAGGGTGATCCCAGAGATCGCCGCGCGGCACGGTGACAACGCGGGCGGAAAGTACATCAACGGCCCGGAGACCAAACTGTTTCGAAAGTCGGAACAGCTGTACGGGCTGCAACTCGCCAGGGAGTCGATCCGCAAGGGCGGCCAGGCGCTGGTGATGGAAGGGTACACCGACGTCATCGCGGCGCGGCAATCGGGGATCGAGCCGGTCGTCGCCGTCCTCGGTACCGCGCTCGGTGAAGCCCACGTCCGCACCCTCAAGCGACTGGCCGACCGCGTCGTGTTGGTGCTCGACGGCGATGCGGCCGGCCAACGCCGCGCCGACGAAGTGCTGGAATTGTTCATCAAAGCCGATGCGGACCTTCGCGTCCTGACGCTGCCTGATGCGATGGATCCGGCCGACTACCTGCATCAGCACGGCCGCGACGCGCTGGAGCAGTTGGTCACCGAAGCACCAGATGCCTTGGAACACAAGCTGCGATCCCTGACGGCTGGAATCGACGTCACCCATGACACGCACGCGGTGATGCAGGCGATCGACACGATGACGGGGATTCTGGCCAAAGCCCCGATGCTGGATCCGCTCAAACAAGATCAGATGATCCTGCGACTTTCAAGGACCTTCGAGATTTCTCAATCGCGGCTGGAAGACCGGCTGGAAAAGAAACGCGCCGAAGAGAAGGAGCGGAAACGCAAGGCGGCGAAATTCCGTGCCGCCGCCGGCACCGACTCGCCAAACACACCCCCGGCGCCGGTCGGATCGACAACCGGACCGATCGACCCGAATCTGTTGTTGGCCGAAGCCGCGGAAATGGATTTGGACGATCCATGGTCGATGCAACAAGCCGGGCCGGCCGCGGCGTCTGCCGCGACGACGAATGCGGCGAGTGTCAAACCGAACCAGGATCGCGAGGTCCCGCTCAGCAGTTTTGATCGCGAACTGTTCGAAACGATGATCGAATCGCCCGAGTTGGCCGGCCGAGCCGTCGAAGCGATCGATCCTGAGTGGCTGGACACGCTGTCGGCAAAGATGATCTTGGCGGCCTATCAAGAACTGGACCTGCAGGGTCGTGAACTGACCGTCGAAACCTTGCTGGCATTGGTTGAAAATGACTTCCTGAAAAACGAAGTCGTCACGATGCAGTTTCGTCTGGCACAGCGCGAAGGAAAAATCACGCAAAGCCCCGAGCAGCGGTTCCAGTCTTTGCTAGAACAATTTCATCGGCGAGAAAACATTGCAGAAAAGCATCGACAAATCGCAAAACTTGAATCATTGGCCTTGGACGAAAACGAAGAGCTGGATCTACTAAAGCAGCTGTTCGATTCGGAGAAAGACCGTCAGCAAATTGACCATTAGGGAGGAGCTGAACGACCACGACCGAATGACGCCCGCAACGTCAAGCAAACAAAAACACCGCGTCTGGATCAAAGCACCGACGCGGTGAAAAGGAACGACCCGCACGCCCATGATGGGCAACTCAAACATGAGGTTTTGAACAATGCTTTTGATGGATCGAGAACTTGCCGAATTGGTAGAGCGTAGTCACGAGCACGGATGCCTGACCTACGATGACATCAACGCCTACCTTCCCGATGAAGACGGCAGCCCGAAGAAGCTAAACAAGCTGATCGAAGTGATCGAGCGATTCGGGATCAAGCTGGTCGACGGACACAGCGCACCGGCCGCAACGACGCGGCGCCCCGAGCCCAACGTCCGCGGACTACGCGACGTCGCCGATGGCGGCCCCGCGGCCGACGATGACGACGACCAAATGCCCGGTGCCGCCGCCGCGGAAGAACTGGCAAGCGTCGACATGCCCAGGGCGAGTGACGATCCGATTCGCATGTACCTGAGCCAGATGGCCGAGATCCCGTTGCTGGGCCGCGAGCAAGAAATCTCGCTGGCAAAAAAGATCGAAGTCACCCGGCGACAATTCCGACGCTGCTTGCTGGAATCCGACTACGCCTTGCGTCACACGGTCGAAGTGCTGCATCGCGTCCACGAAGGCGAACTGCCCTTCGATCGGACCATCAAGGTCTCGCTGACCGAGCACCTGACCAAAGAACAGATCTCCGCCCGGATGCCCCACAACCTGCGGACGCTCGATCACCTGATCGCTCAAAACCGCGAAGACTTTGAAGCGATGGCTCGCAAGAGCACCCCGCCACGGCTGAAGGCCGAAGTCCGCCGCCGATTCATCGCCCGCCGCCGCAAAGCGCTGGAACTGGTCGAGGAACTGAGCCTGCGCAGCCGACGCGTCACCCCGATGCTGGCACGACTGGAAGAGTTTTCAAACCGCATGAACTACATCCGCACCCGCTTGGCCGAACTCGGCAACGATGCGATCAGCCGCGACGAAGCCGCCGATCTGCGACAAGAGCTACGCGAGCTGATGATGCTGACGCAGGAGACTCCCGAAAGTTTGCACAAGCGTGTCACCAAAGCACGCGAGCACTTCGAACGATTCGAAGCCACCAAACGCGAACTCAGCAGCGGCAACCTGCGATTGGTCGTTTCGATCGCCAAGAAATACCGCAACCGCGGACTGTCGTTCTTGGATCTGATCCAGGAAGGCAACACGGGACTGATGCGCGCGGTCGACAAGTACGAGTATCGACGCGGATTTAAGTTCAGCACCTACGCGACCTGGTGGATTCGCCAAGCCATCACGCGGGCGATCGCCGATCAAGCACGCACCATCCGCATCCCCGTTCACATGATCGACGTGTTGAGCAAGTTGCGGCAGGCGCAAAAGAAACTGACCCAGCAACTCAAGCGGGAACCGTCGTACGAAGAAATCGCCGAGCTGACCGAAGTGCCGCTCGAAGAAGTCCAACGTGTGATGGACATCGGCCGCCATCCGGTCAGCCTGGATCGTCCTGTCGGTGAAGGCGAAGACAGTAGCTTTGGCGAGTTCGTCGAAGACAACGACAGCCTGAACCCGGTGCACATGGCCTCCGGCGGAATCCTGCGTGGGAAGATCGACGAACTGCTCAAGACGTTGACGTATCGTGAACGCGAAATCATCCGCTTGCGTTACGGCCTGGTCGATGGCTACAGCTACACGCTGGAAGAATGCGGCCGGATCTTCAAGGTCACGCGTGAACGTGTCCGGCAAATCGAAGCCAAGGCCGTCGCGAAGCTGCAAAGCCCCAGCCGCGCCGATCGACTCGCGTCGTTTATCAAGGTCGCCGCGTAACGCTCCTTGCAACCTCGCCTCAAGGCTGGACACCGACACGCGCTGGTGTCCAGGCTTCAGCCCAATACCG
>NZ_JANZKV010000385.1 GCF_025060895.1 Stieleria sedimenti
AACACGACTCCCGTCCTCCCGTGCATTTCATGGTTCGCCGCTATTTCGGCTTCGGTTGGCAGCGAGGTCTGGTTTCCAATTGCTGACAAATTCAGACCGGGCAATCAAGAACGGAGCGTATTCACGAGCGTCCAACTGGACGGTCGATCGGCCACCGAATTCGTCCTCATCGCACGTTTCATCGTAAAGAATCAGCTCGCCATTGTCGAATGCTTGGAGCTGCCGAGCGACCCATCCGTCGGGATGGACCTCGAAAAAGAAGTGTGATCCGCCCCAGCCGGAACAACGTCCGCCAGAGTCCTCATCCCAGTAGCGTTTGTAGTACAGGCATGGCGAAAAGCCGACGATCCGATTCAATCGTGGTGGTGATGATTGTCGAATAGCAACCGGATCGCCGGGGATAATCCGGAAGACTTCACGAGCGACAGGTTTTGGAACAGATGCATCGCACTCGCCACCAATGTTCAGCGCGACGGCAAATACATTGTTGTTGCGGTGCGCGATCACGTTGCCGAAAAGATCACTCGATTGCTCTTGTGTCATGATGCGATGAGCGGCTTAGCAATCTCATTTCGGCGAACATCAGCGATCACCTCGCACGCGGGCCTTCACGATTGAGTTGGCGTGAGCGTGATGACCGAAACGGTGTGAAAGTTTGTATCTCGCAACAATGAGTGTGCTGGGGTGCATCGCCGGGTTCGTGGCGCCGGTCGGCACGCCGGTTTGGAACGATCGTCGCGGCTTGCCAATGTACTCGATCGGAATTGCCAAGGGAAATTCGAGCGTCCCAATCTGCAGTCAGCCTGTCAGGCGTCGGTCGTCAGCGTTGAAATCGACAGGCGTCGGTCTGTCTACGTCAGCTGAGTCGACCGCGCACCCATCAAACCGTGACATCAAAAGCGAATCCCAGGAAACGGAGGTTCGATGACATCAAGTGGGCCAACTTCAAGCGCACCAATCAGCAGCATCGACGACAGGCGTTGGCCCATCGCAGCCACGTCTACCGCCGCGAACGATAGCGATAACGGGGTTGCGGCCAGAAAACCTGAACTCACGAAACAACGGCGCCCGCAACTCCCGTTCATCGCCTGGTTCGCGTCTTCAGTCATGACGACGGTTCGAGCCATCGTCGCTCGTTGACAATGTACTCCATCGGAATGCCAATGCCAATTCAGCGACCCAGATTGCAGTCGGGATCCAGACGCTGGTTACCAGTGTTGGTTTCCGGCGTTGGTCGTCAGTGTTGCAATCAACAGGCGTTG
>NZ_JANZKV010000386.1 GCF_025060895.1 Stieleria sedimenti
CAACCCGCCTAGGAATCACCTGGTCTGCGATGCGGCGAAGGTGCTTCGTGCCCTCCACCGGCCCGCGTCGCCGGAGGGGCGTTTGAACCGAGCGTTTGTCGTCCAACACCCATTCGGACATCGCAGCAATGCCTCAAAAAACCTGGGTCCTGAGTGATTTGCCACTAAAATCCACGAAGAACCAACAAATGGAGTAATCCGATCGAACACACGACGCGCCGGTCCTTGGGAGTCGAGCGCCCTCGGAGGTTTGAAGTGCACCAGTGAGACCAAAGCGCGCGCGCAAAAGGGGTCACGCGCGCAAAAGGGGTCAGGACTCTTTTTGCGTCGCTGTTGGTCGGTATCCGGAGGCCAGTCAGCAGGAGACGTCGCTGGGCGGGATGCTGGGATTCGCTGCGACCCCGTCCGGGGTCGAGGGGAGGATTGTGGCCGTGGCCCGGAGGTGGCGCTGCGCTGACCTCCGGCTACTTGCTCAAATCCCTCCGGGATAAAGTGGACTTTCGTCCCTCCGGGATAAAGTGGACGCTCGACGCGTTATAGTTGTATCGTGGTGAACGCGGCACTTGGACGTTGATGGTGTCTGTCGCCCGAGTAAATCTATCGTCCCCAGTGACCTTATCGAAATGAGATTGATCATGATGCAGTCGTTTGCCAACATGATGTCACTTGCTTACTGGATGCTCGCGGCAGTTGTTGCGTTCAGTCATGGTCCGGCGTCGGTGAAGGCGGAATCAGCTGCCCCGCCTCACATTGTCGTGATCTACGCCGACGACCTCGGTTATGGTGACGTGCAGTGCTACAACCCCGAGCGTGGCAAGATTCCGACGCCAAACATCGATCGGTTGGCCAAACAGGGGATGAAGTTCACCGACGCGCACTCTTCGTCCGGTGTCTGTTCCCCCTCGCGATACACGTTGCTGACCGGACGCTACCACTGGCGTTCTCGCTTGCAAGCCGGCATCGTCGGACTTTGGGGCGCACCGCTGATCGCCCCGGAACGGATGACGATCGGTACGCTGGCAAAACAACACGGTTATCAAACCGCCTGCATCGGCAAATGGCACTTGGGATGGGACTGGCCGATTCCCGCCAGCGGGGCAAAGTTATTCAAAGCACGCCCCAAAGGCAACGCCGTCGCGACCGACGAGCATCGAGCGGTCTGGCGCGAGGTGTTCGAGCAACCGATCGGCGGCGGTCCCAGCACACGTGGCTTCGACGTCTACTTCGGCACCGACGTCCCCAACTGGCCGCCGTACTGCTTCATCGAAAACGACCGAACCGTTGGGATCCCGACCGAATTCTTGCCGGCGGAGCTGCTGCGCAAGAACCAGGCCAGCAATCAAGGTCCCGCGTTGGCCGGTTGGACGCTCGAGCCGATCTTGCCCGCGCTGGCAGATCGAGCCGCCCAGTACATCACCACCGCCGCCAAGTCGCCCGATCCGTTCCTGGTCTACATGCCGCTGACTTCACCCCACACGCCGCTGTCGGTCAACGACGCGTGGAAAGGTAAAAGCGGGCTCGGACTGTATGCCGATTTCGTGATGGAAACCGATGCGGTGGTCGGTCAAGTGCTCGACGCGATCGAGCAGAGCGGCAAAGCGGACGAGACATTCGTGGTCTTCACCAGCGACAACGGCTGCGCCCCCTACATCGGCGTCGAATCGTTGGAACAGCAGGGCCATTTCCCCAGCGGTCCGCTGCGGGGTTACAAGGCGGATGCATGGGAAGGCGGACATCGCATCCCGTTTCTCGTCCGCTGGCCGGGTGTGGTCGAACCGGAAAGTGTCTGCCAAGAACTGGTCCATCAAGCCGATTTGCTGGCCACGTTTGCCGACATCTGGAACACTGAGTTGCCCGAAGACGCCGGCGAAGACAGTTTCAGCCTGGTCCCGCTGCTGAAGGGTGAAACCCAACCCATTCGTGAAACGTCGGTCAGCTGTTCGATTCGCGGGGTGCCCAGTTTGCGCGATCGAAACTGGAAATACATCGCCGCGCCGGGATCGGGTGGCTGGGGCAAGGGCGGCGACCAAAGCCAACCCGTCCAGCTCTACGACTTGGCGACAGACCTTGCCGAGACGCGCAATCTGGCGGCCGAGCAACCCGAGCGGCTGAAATCGATGCAAGCGTTACTGGAAACGACGATCACCGCCGGCCGCAGCACGCCTGGATCGCCCCAACGCAACGACGTCAAAGTACGTCGTCACCCGGCGTCATTGTGATGAATGGATACGTAGGTCACGCTGTGCGTGACGGATGCCCGCGTAGGTCACGCTGTGCGTGACGGATGCCCGCGTAGGTCACGCTGTGCGTGACGAATGGCATGCACAGCATGCCCTACCTTCATCGCTGTGCGTGACGAATGCCCTACCTTCATCGCTGCGCTGTGACCGGTGGCATGCACAGCATGCCCTACGCTTCGGGATCCGGCGTCGGCGTGGGAATCGACTCCGCGTTCGGAGCGGAACCGTCGGTCGACGGCAAACTCATCGGGGGATCGAGTCGGCTTTCAATGGCGCCCTCGTCCAACATGTCGTCGTAGTAAATGCCATGGTCGACCGTCGCTCCTTCCAGCACCATCGAATCGGGCACGGCCGACCCGATCGGAACCGCTGTCGACGGAGAACATTGCGAACAGGAGGGGCTGTGATAAACGACCGATGTTCGTCGAAACCAACTCAACGGGCCTGAAGCACTACAACCGGCAAGCAGTAGCACAAAAACGGGAAGTAAGTAACGCACGGATGGATCTCCCAAATTGGCTCAGCATCCATGCACGGCAGTGATTCCCGACCTTGGTTTGATCCATTTCGGCAGGATCCGAGGCGAGTTTGGAGAGAATCCGAAAAGGTAACGAACAGTCAACTCTTGCGGGTTAAGCCGGTGAGGAATAGGTGGAACGATTGACACGCGCCGGTCGCTGACCGGTCTGTTGATTGAGTGAGCCGTGACGCGT
>NZ_JANZKV010000387.1 GCF_025060895.1 Stieleria sedimenti
CCGAGCGGATGCTGGAATTGTCCGAACTGCGACTCGATGCCGCCGCCTGGCAGATCGCGTCGATCACCAGCGATGCACGGTTCATCGTGCTGCACTACACCCAGCGTCGCCGCGTGGAGCTGTTGGCCAAGCATTCGAAGTACCCGGTGCGGATCGTCGACGCCAAACGCGCCTACATTCCGCTGCGGCCACAAAAAAAACCGGGGTCCAAGAAACAGCCACCCAAAAACTATCCCGAGGTCGACATCGATGACACGACCGGTGGCGGGTATTTGAAACTCGCGCGCGGCGTGTTGGGGTGACACCCTCGCTCTGCAGCGGCTACAAGTACATCCCCACAAACCCCTGGCCGAGTTCGTTTTCTTCGGCCAACTTTTGCATTCGGGCTTCGGTTTTGGACAGATCACCGGCTTCGATGTAACGATCGAATTCGACCAGCACCGCATGCTGAACCGATTCGGCAAAAAAATCCACGATCGGCTGTGACAGCCAGCCACACGTCTCGCGCAACAGTTTCACCGTCAGGTCCACCGATCGAGTTTTGCGGTCTTCTTCGCCCGTCAGCGCGGTGCCTTCGAATTCGAACGCGATCTCACCGCGATTGGTCGCGTTGGTCAGGTGAAACACGCACGTGCAACGGTGCAGGTAATACGTGTTGTGTGTGCCGTGCTTTTTCATCGCCGCCTTGACCCGCTGGACGAACTGCTCGTACGCCGGCGAGGCGTCCAGGGGCGCATCCAATCGCGACACGCTCCTGAGCGGCAGACAATCGAATTCGATTTCGACCCATTGGCCTTTCATTGGATTTTCTCCTGGGGTTGTGAAAAGAATCACATGGCATCACATGGCGTGTGACCAGGTGGGTGGAAACATCGGCCCCGATGCGGAAAACCTAACGCCACAGCGGTCTTTTGGCGAGCCTGGCGGCAACGCTACGGGACAATCGACGCCGCGCATCGTCAATACCATGGATCTGCAGGGCACCAAAAATTTCTTGACACCGACGTCGCTTCGGCAAAAAACGGGGTCCCCGGGCAGCCTTTCGACGGATGCCTCGGGATCGTCTTTCTTCCACTTCATTCTCTCCCGGAGCAAGCTTATGATGCCCAACACCTGTGCACGCGACATGATGGTATCGAACCTGACGACACTCTCGCCAGACATGGACGTTCTGGAAGCCCTCGATGTGCTGTTGCAACATCGAATTTCTGGTGCACCGGTGGTCGACCATGACGATCGCTTTTTGGGGATCTTTTCGGAAAAGTCTTGTATCCGATTTGTGGTCAATGCGGCTTACGAGCAGATGCCGTCGAACAACGTGATGGCGTTTGTCGACACCGATCCCCCGACCATTGAAGCTCGCACGGACTTGCTTTCGATCGCTCAGACGTTTCTGGATGCGTCGTGCCGCAGGTTGCCGGTCTTGGATTCCAATCGGCGGTTGCTCGGTCAGATCTCACGTCGTGACGTGATGCGCGAGGTCCGCGATCACTTGAACAAACAGGAGCCGGTCGCGACGGGAGCGGGGTTGTACCTCAGCGCGGT
>NZ_JANZKV010000388.1 GCF_025060895.1 Stieleria sedimenti
GGCCTCCGGTACTTCGAGGGGACGATTGCTTTGTGCCGATGTCTTTGGACCTGACGACCGTTACAACTCAGGTCAAGAAAGATCTGAATCGATGGAGTGAGCTTCTGTAACGGCCAAACTTCTGATCTCGCCCGATAGAGCGGTTGCTGTCGTTGGAACGAGAAGGGTGTGGTACTGGCCTTTAGTAGTCCCGCGAATTCGCTCCCCGAACTCACTTCGGTTGCATCGACCGACGCGAGTTCGCAGAATCGCTTCGCCGCATTTTCCGCTAAATCTAAGGCCTGATTCCGGCAAAACTGCGTCGAAACGGCGATACAGTTGCGTCTTGGGCCGAAGTACCGGTGCAGATCGCCTTCGTGCGAGCCGCACGGTCGGACTAGCACAGTGTAAGCCGGCGAATACAAGTCCTCTAAATGTCTGCGGCCAGTCTTTGCGGTAAGGCGATTCGTCGGCAGTGTTACTTCTAGCTCCAGATCCTAAGACATTCGACGTTGGTGTGCGTCCACGCACGCATGGCTATCGATCCTGATGCCAGGAGACGCCTACCCGATTGAAATGCTGGAGACGGCCACGCTCGGTCGCTATGTTGGGCTTATGTCAAACGTCACCCAGATTCTCGCACAGATCAAACACGGCAACGCCGCGGCGGCTGACCAGTTGCTGCCGCTGGTGTATGACGAACTGCGAAAGCTGGCTGCGGCGCGACTGCAGCACGAAAAACCTGGCCAGACTCTGCAGGCGACTGCACTCGTTCACGAGGCGTACATTCGTCTGGTCGGGCAGGAGGAGCAGCCACAGTGGGACAACTCACGTCATTTCTTTGCGGCGGCTGCCGAGTCGATGCGCCGCATCTTGATCGAGAGAGCTAGACGCAGGAAATCGCTCAAGCACGGCGGCGATCGACAGCGGGTTGATCTGGAGCCCGCGATCGCCCCCTCCATCCTGCCCCTGGCTTGCGACGATCTTCTTGGTTTGGACGAAGCCCTGCGAAAACTGAAGCAGAAGGACGCCCGCAAAGCTGAGCTGGTGAAACTGCGGTTCTTCGCCGGGTTGACCGTGGCTCAAGCAGCTAGAGCTCTTGGCGTCTCGACTTCAACTGCTGAGAACGACTGGACTTACGCCCGCTCATGGCTGAAGCTGGAAATGTCCGGCGGTCGCAAGGACGAACCAACCTAAAAGAATTTGGAAAATCTCCTGGGGTGTCGGCCGCCGGATCTCGCATAGTACGTCGAAGCCGAGACTCTACTACCTTTCAGCCGAAACTGCGCCATGACCAGTCAGCAGCTCGACGAAGAACGGATCTTTCACCTCGCCCGGGAGATTGCAGGCCATTCAGCGCGAATTGAGTATCTGGATCAGGTCTGCGCGGGCGATCAGGCCCTTCGCGAGCGGGTCGAGGAATTGCT
>NZ_JANZKV010000389.1 GCF_025060895.1 Stieleria sedimenti
GTTCCAGGTTCCAGGTTCCAGGTTCCAGGTTCCAGGTTCCAGGTTCCAGGTTCCAGGTTCCAGGTTCCAGGTTCCAGGTTTCAGGTTTCAGGTTTCAGGTTTCAGGTTTCAGGTTTCAGGTTTCAGGTTTCAGGTTTCAGGTTTCAGGTTTCAGGTTTCAGGTTTCAGGATTTGAGATCTGAGATTTGAGATTTTCTGACTCAAGCCCACCGCCCCCGACTGGACACGCAAAAACCTGCAACCGGAAACCAGCAACTCAAAAAATCCCCTTCCCCACCAACCATTGCCTCACTTCCCCGGCCAACACCTCGACACTCTTGCCCGCCCCCCCGTCCAGGCGAATCTCCGGCGACGCGGGGGATTCGTAGGGATCGCTGATCCCCGTGAAATGCTTGATCTCGCCCGCCCGGGCCTTCTTGTACAAACCCTTCGGATCACGCGTCTCACACACCTCCAACGGCGTATCGACAAACACCTCCACGAAATCACTCGCCCGCCCCGCCCGGGCGACGATCTTTCGCACCCGGTCGCGGTCTCGACGATAGGGGCTGACGAACGCCGTCAACGTGATCAACCCCGCCGACGCCATCAGGGCCGCCACGTTGCCGATCCGCCGAATGTTTTCCTCTCGATCGACCGCGCCAAACCCTAAACCGAATCGCTCCGCAAATTCCGACCCATGCTCGGGCTCCAAGACCGCCGGGGGAGCACACAACCCGTGACGCACATTGTCGCCATCCAATAACGTCGTCGCCCGCCCCTCGGCCACCAACATCGCATCCAACGCGTTGGCAATCGTGCTCTTGCCACATCCACTCAGCCCCGTGAACCAAATCACACAGCCCTGCTGCCCGAGCTGACGCTCGCGCTGTTGGCGATCCACACTGTGCTGGTGCCAAACGATGTCTTTCGAAACGTCCATTCCGTTTTTTCCTTGTCGCGTGCTCACGTGTCGGTCCCCGTCCGACCCTAACCTAATCGACACCCGCGCAATCCTCTACCACGACAACTAGCCCTGAACCGCGGAGATGGCATCGCTATAATTGAACCGCTCCCCAATCGCCCCAGGATCTCCCGCACCCAGGATTTCGAAATGTCCGCCGCAGCCAAGTACCTTCCGCACTACACCGTGGCGGACTACCAGCACTGGGAAGGCGATTGGGAACTTTGGAATGGGATCCCGATCTCAATGAGCCCCAGCCCGTTCGGGAAACACCAAATGGTGCTCGTCAACTTGGTCTCGGAACTACGTCTTGCCCTTCGCTCGGCCAATTGTGATGCAACGGCATTGTGCGAGATCGACTGGGTGATTGCTGACGACACCGTCGTGCGTCCCGATGCCGTCGTCGTCTGCGGACCGCCCCCCGGCGGGCACGTGAAAACCATACCGGCGATCGTCGCAGAAATCGTTTCACCGTCGACGGCCGATCGAGACCGAATCCACAAGAAAACGCTCTACCACGAATCGGGAGTCGGCGTTTACTTGATCCTCGACCCGGAAACAGAATCCGTCGACGCATACCGATACGCTGCGACCGGATTTCAGACCCTGAACGCGTCACCCGAATTGACGCTGACCCTCTGCGACGATTGCGAGATCAAACTTGATCCGACAAGCTTCTTCAAACGTTAGTGCTTTGTCAGCTTTCAATTTTCGGGTGCGTGACCCGGATGGCACGGGCAAGCGTGTT